>NZ_JAJCGT010000006.1:0-116334 GCF_020553185.1 Blautia sp. MSK18_10
AGACATACAAGCCAAAATTCCATTGCCGCAGGCAATCTGGAATGAATTTTGGCTATGTTACTGAGAACGGAGTGAACAGTAACATTTTAGTTACTACAAGCAGTAGCATTTTTTTACTTTCTTTACTTTCCTACCAAAATCCGCTATACTGGGAATCACTTAGAAAATGAGATTTCTGCCGCCTGTGGCAGTTCTGACAGGGAGGTATTACCGATATGTTCCGTTTATGGGGAAAATTATGGAAAGATAATCATTTACTGAAAGATACTGTAATCTGCGATGACTCCGAAGATACGCGGACCCACAAGATTTTTCGTGGTCTGGAAAGTATCTGTTATGAAATGGATCTGGGAAACCCAATCTGGCTGGAATCTACAGTCAGACATTTTAAGAAACATGGAAAAGCCAGATTTTATCAGGATAATTTTATAGAGCAGATTGATTTTGATTATCTGGAGATTCAGGTAATTGAAGAGGATGACGAATAATAAATTATTCTGTCTTAAAATGTGTACAGGATCAGAAACTTTACATTGCCATATTGTTTCTGATCCTGTGTATCTCATTTGCAGTGAATTTTCATGTCTTTATTTCATAAATTCTCTTATGATTTCTCTCATAATCTCATCTTCCTCGGGTGTAAGCATTCCGCTGAAATGGCTTCCTGCTGCTGCAGTCTGGCGGATACTGTCCGCAATATGTTCAACGATTTCCTCTTTTGCAGCTTCGTCAGCCTTCTCCGGCACCGGCACTTCTTCTACCCATGTGCGGGCATGTTCCACATAATCAGAAAAAGAATTCATCAGAAGTTCTTCTCTGTATGTAAAATCCAGCGCCTGTCTCAGCAAAAGCAATGCTGTCGGAATGATCGCAGCCACATAAAGATATGCCAGCGGCATTCCGTCCCATCGTACATCTTTGGAATACAGGAAAAAAGCCAGTCCAAGAAAAGCGATACAGAAAAGTGACGGATACCAGACAAACCGGTTCATACGGTTCAACAGCCTGTCTCTTGTTTTCCAAAGATTTGTCCATTTCTCTTTGAGGTTTGATTTAACCTCTGTATTTTTTCTGATCATTCTTCGGTAGGTAAGATGTGTGGTCAGCATCCCCAGTGCTCCCAGTCCGCCCATTAACATCATGGCATACAGCAGGAAATGCAGTTCCATAACTTTCTCCAGCATAACATCCTCCTCACTTGAACAGATAAGACTATCTGCTTCGCTGCCTGCTCATAAACTGACAGGATTATTATACTGCTGTTTCCGGTATCATGGAACTAAAATCGCTCATCAAATTCTCTCATAAAAAGACAAAAATGTCTCGAAGTGTTTACATATTTTCCAGTTTCGTAACTACCTCTTCAAACTTCATAAAATGGGAAGCTTTCACAAGAATAGTGTCACCATCCTGTACATAACCTTCCAGATGCTCCAGCAGACTTTCTCTGTCCGGCTCATAGATTACTTTCAGGTCCGGATTTGTCCGCTGTGCTCTCTCTGCCATATTTCTGCACAGTTTACCTGTACAGATAAGAACATCAATATCACATTTTCCGGCATGCTCTCCTACCTCCTCATGAAGCTGAACTTCATTCTCTCCAAGTTCACCCATATCGCCAAGGACTGCTATTCTGCGTCCTGCACCATCCTGCAGAACATCCAGAGAGGCTTTCATGGACATGGGATTTGCATTATAGCAGTCATCTACGATCAGAAATTTATCTGTTTCGATCATTCTGAAACGACCGCTGATCGGCTCCAGGCTCTCGATTCCGGCTTTGATCTGCTCAGTTGTAAGTCCATAAATATTTCCAACTGCTGCTGCTGCCAGCGCATTATATACCATATGGCGCCCCGGCATCGGGATATCAACTGTAAATGCAGTATCCCCCAGATGAATGGTACAGGTCATTCCCTTTAAACCTCTGCTTACAATCTTATCACCGTAAACCTGACATTCATTACTCATTCCGAAAAATACAGGTTTTATCTTTTCATATTCTTTTACTGTGATAAGCTTGTCATCATCGCCATTCAATACAATATGTCCCTCCGGTCTGAGGAATTTAAAAATCTCTGTCTTTGCTTTCAGAACACCATTTCTGTCTCCCAGATTCTCCAGATGGCAGGTACCGATATTCGTGATCACGCAGGTGTCCGGTCTTGCAATCTGCGCAAGTCTGGTCATCTCACCGAAATCACTGATCCCCATTTCCAGAACTGCAATTTCATCTCCATCACGCAGACGGAAAACTGTGAGAGGCAGACCAAGTTCATTGTTAAAGTTGCCCTGTGTTTTCAGAGTATGGTATTTCTGGTCCAGAACAGATGCGATCACTTCTTTTGTACTTGTCTTACCAACACTTCCTGTAATTCCCACAACCGGGATCTGAAGCTGCTTTAAATAAAACTCTGCAATATCTTTCACTGCCTGAAGAGAAGATTCTACTGCGATATAAGGAAAATCAGAGTTATCAAGCACCCGTTCCGACAAGGTTGCCAGCGCCCCTGCTTCCATTACCTGTGGGATAAATTTATGGGCATCTACACGTTCCCCCACAATAGGTATAAACAGACATCCTTCTTCTGCTTTTCTGCTGTCTGTGATAACAGACATTACTTCTTCCTGTAATTTATCAGCCGGACCATAATAAGTACCGCCGCATACGCGAGCGATATTTTCAAGAGTTAAGTTTTTCATAATATTTTTTATATCTTCTTTCCTGTTATAGCAATTCTCTTAATAATGCATCTATAACACTTCTATAAATTACTGCAGACACGCTCTATAGTGTGAAATCCTGCGTCGGATATTTTTTCATGGAAACTTCAATCAGTTTCTCACATAAAGTCGGATAGTCGATTCCCAGAACTTTTGCCTCCTGCGGAATCAGACTGGTTGGTGTCATTCCGGGAAGAGTATTTGCTTCCAGACAATACATATCTCCATTCTCCTTCATCATGAAATCAAGACGGCAGTATCCTTCCATAAACAGAGCTTTGGCTCCTGCTTCCGCATAATGCTGCATTTTCTCTGTGAGTTCCGGTGAAATTTCGGCAGGACAGGTCTCAATCGTAGAGCCGGCCTGATATTTATTCTTATAATCATAGAATCCCTGAAGCGGAGCAATTTCGATGATCGGATAAGCTTTTCCGTCCACAACCGCTACTGAAAATTCACGTCCTTTTATATATTCTTCGACCACGACTTCATTTTCATAAGAATAAGCGTCTTTGAGAGCCTGCTCATATTCGGCCTGATCATTCACAATATAAACACCTACACTGGAACCGCCACAGCAGGTTTTTACAACTACAGGAAATTCCATTCCAAGTGCTTTCAGATCTGTGGTCATTTCTTCTTTTACCATAGACACTCCCCGCGGTGTTGGTACATTATTCATCAAGAACATCTGCTTGGTGATTCCCTTATCCATTGCCAGGGCACTGCTTAAATATCCGGTTCCTGTATATTTGATTCCCATCAGGTCAAATGTTGCCTGTACTTTTCCATCTTCTCCGTTCGCACCATGAAGTCCCAGGAAAACAATGTCAGCCGCCTCGCAGAGTTTCAGCACGTTTGGTCCGAAGAAGCTTCTTCTCTCTTTTTTCATCTGTTCAATCCTGTCGTTAAATGCTGACATATATTCTGATGCTGCGTCCACATCATACTCTGACGGAAACGGATTCTCCCGGTCCACATTCTCAATGCCGCAAAAAATATCCACAAGAATCGCCTGATGTCCTTTCTGTCGTAATGCCTTACATATTCCTGTTCCTGATGTAATGGAGACAGTACGTTCTGTACTTGTTCCCCCCGCTAATACTACAATCTTCATCATTTTTCTCCTTTATTCATAAATAACAATCGGTGTGTTCTTCTCAACATTGCTGAAAATGATCTGCACCTGATCGGATGGTGCACAGATGCTTCCATGTGTGCCTTCAAATTCATAAAGCTGTCCTCCGAAATCCATTCTCCATGGAGCATCACTGATCCCCAGATTTCCATCGAATGGGATCCAGTAATTTACAGCAGAAGGATAGTCCTCTCCGTTCACTGTACATCCGTTCTTCATTTCACCTGTTGTATAACATCCCACAGGAGTTGCACAGTTGGGCACGAATGGATTTCCGGATACGATCTGCGCATCCGCAGTCGGCGTTCCATCTTTATAGAATACCATTCTCTGGGCCGTCAGGTCAATCTCTATATACGTATATCCGATATCATTTGTTTTCCTGACCAGACCTTCATGGGAATAAACAGGTTCTCTGACCTGGGTTTCTCCGTTTTTTATCAGTTCTGTAAGTTCTTTCAGCTCCGCTTTCTGATCGATCTGCCAGCCATAATTCCCTCCGCTGACAGTAATCTCACGACCATCATATGTATTAAATGTTCTCTCTGTTCCAACCGTATCATATTTAGCCGCCAGTTCACTGATATATGCTTCTATCTGTTTTTTGTCAAGTGTATAAAGACCGTTTTCATCTGTTGTGAGCCAGTTTTTGATCATATCTCTGTCTACTGTCTCTGTGCAATCGTCAAAATCATAGGTTATCACTACATCCGTAAGTTTGTTTATCAGGTCACAATTCTTCGTCAAAGTTTCATCACTCTGATAAACTTTCGGTTCTTTGTAGCATCCATCTGCTTCCAGATCAACCGGCGTTCGTCCTGTGACAAGAGCATCTATAATATCCTGACTTGTTTTTTCTGGTTTCAGTGCAGTTCCCTCCTGCTCAGGAACAATTACAAACTTATCGTCTTTCTCTTCTATATGAGCATCCGAAGGCTCTGTCATATTCTCCTGTTGCATACATTTCAGTTCGGAAATGACAGCCTCTGTCTTCTGCTCATCATATTTAATGGAGGAGGACACCTCATAATTCCTGTGCTGATTAAAAGCAAGAAACCATGTAAAACGATTCTGATTTCTGATCAGTTTATCAACACTTCCATCTGAGTCATAGGAAAGTCCCGCCTGTTTTGCTGTGATACTTTCCTGTCCGTTATTTCTGGTGTCAATAGTAAGAACATATGCTCCCACCTTCTGCGTAAGCAATTCTTCTGACTGGGATACTGTCATATAGGAACAGTTGAATCCGTTTACCATTGATCCCGGTAAGAAATGCTCTGTGAAATAGTATACACCATATCCATATACTCCGGCAGTCAGCAGGAGCAAGATTATGATCAGGGTGATCATGATTTTCTTTCTGCTGCTCACGACATCCTCTCCTTTCTTTTTTATAAACAGCAACCGCCCGGCAAGAAATTATGCCGGGCAGTTTTATTATCACATTATTTATCCAGAAAGTAAATACGATTATTCTCTTTTATGCGTTTTCCAGTAGTGTTACTGTTCACTCCGTTCACAGTAACACGCTTCGCGATGCACAGAATTTATGCTAATTGCATAAATTCGCGCGGTATGTCTCGGGTTTTCTGTGATCTTCGCTCACAAAAAACACCTCGCGGGATATTATCAGCGAACAGTAGCCAGTAGTTTCTCTACACTTGTAAGTTTAACACAGAGTACGAACACTTCTGCTGCTTTTCCAAGATCCTCAGGAGTCGGGAAGCTTGGCGCAATACGGATATTGGAGTCTTTCGGATCTTTTCCATATGGATAAGTTGCGCCTGCTCCTGTAAGTACAACACCTGCTTCTTTTGCCTTGGCAACAATAGCTTTTGCACATCCTTCCATTGAATCAAAGGAAATGAAGTATCCACCATGTGGTTTTGTCCACTCGCCGATTCCAAGACCGCCAAGTTCTCTGTCCAGTGTGTTAAGGACCATTTCAAATTTCGGACGGAGAATTGCCGCATGTTTTCTCATGTGTTCATGAAGACCGTCGATATTTTTGAAGAATTTTACATGACGTAACTGGTTTAATTTGTCATGTCCGATTGTCTGGATCTGCATGTAGCTGCGGAAATCTTCCAGGTTTGCTTTGGAAGCTGCAACTGCTGCAATACCGGAACCCGGGAAGCTGACTTTTGATGTTGATGTAAATTTATATACAAGATCAGGATTTCCTGCTTTTGCACATGCTTCAAGGATTTCTACAAGGAAGTCCTGATTGTCATCATAGAGATGATGAATGCTGTATGCGTTATCCCAGTAGATACGGAAATCAGGTGCTGCTGGTTTCAGATGCGCAAAGCGCTCTACTGTTTCTGCTGAATAAGTATATCCCTGTGGGTTGGAGTATTTCGGCACACACCAGATTCCTTTGATGGATGCGTCTTCACTGACAAGCTTCTCTACCATATCCATGTCCGGTCCCTGTGGTGTCATTGGCACGTTGATCATTTCGATTCCGAAGAATTCTGTGATCTTGAAATGGCGGTCATATCCCGGTACAGGACAGAGGAATTTTACCTTATCAAGTTTGCACCATGGGGTATTTCCCATTACACCCTGTGTCATAGAACGTGCAATGCTGTCAAACATAACGTTTAAGCTTGAGTTTCCGTAGATGATGATGTGGTCCGGATCTACCTCGGACATTTCTCCAAGGAGGCGTTTAGCTTCCGGGATTCCGTCGATAACACCGTAGTTACGGCAGTCTACTCCTGTTTCGCACTTGAGGTCTGAATCGCTGCTTAATACGTTCATTAATCCCATTGAGAGATCGAGCTGATCTGCTGACGGTTTTCCACGTGACATATCGAGAGCTAAGCCCTTTGCTTTGATATCTGCGTATTCTTTATCCAGCTGTGCTTTGAGTGTAAGCAGTTCTTCTTTGCTCATGTCGCTGTATTTTTTCATAATATTCCTCCTTGTTCTGCCATGGAAGGATGTCCCTTTTTCCGTATAGGGCAATCATTTGTTTTTCCTACGGCAACAGTTTTTTTGCTTTTTACATTTTAGTATGGTAAAGTAGGGTTGTCAAGTGTTTTTATGGAATTGTTAATATTTTACCAAAACAATCGTTACTGTTCCCTCTGTTCTCAGTAACGTAACCCAAATTCATTCTGGATTGCCGTAACATCTTTCTCTGATACTTATAACAAGCCTCGTAAATAATTAGCCAAAAAGCAAGTCGAAATCCCTCGAAAGTTTCGGCTTGCTTTTTTGAGTGTGACAGCGTATATTTAAATCAGTTAACAGATCTTTTAACTGTCTTAATTGTTCTTGTCAGGTCATCCTGATATCTTTTTATTACTCCTTATACAACATCCATTTTTATCCAAGTCAGTGAATGAGACAAGTCAGGCGGATAAAATCATCTGCTTCGCTGCTCAGTTCATAACCGAATGACTGTGAAAGGAGGTCATCCATGTCTATGTTTATCCACGCAATTATCGTAATCCTGCTTGCTGTGCTGGCTATGGGGATTGGGCTGCTGATTCTTGTGTGCTGGGCTTTGGCAGCATGTGCAAGCAGACGGGATTCTTATCTGGAAAAGGATTATCGGGTGAAATAAAGGAAGTCTGCGCATGGACGCTGAGTATTGCCGATAAGTTTATTCATTACTTTTCCATTAAAGTACAGGGTTGCAGAACCGCCTCCATCCAGGTTGTAAGCATAAGTACAGCCGTAGGATTTGAAAATATTCACCATATCCCAGTGATTAAGACCATTATAGCTGCCGGTATCTGTTACAAGGAGTACATAATCGTTGGGCTTTACCATTCCTACCGCTGTGCGTGGATAATATTTTTCTGTTTCAGCCCATGGAAGCTGGGCTTCGCCATCTTTAATAAGAACCGGACCAAAATTATATGTATCTTTTACACCGGCTGCAAGAAGATTTTTTCCCATAAGTCCCTGTGCCGGAGTATAAATAGTTCCATCTTTCTTTACTGCCATGACTGAATAACTGGTCATGTAATCACCATAGATAATCCCGTTTTTGATGCACATGCCAAGGGGGGATGGTTTTCCTGTACCATAGTCGAAAGCACTGCCGTTTACTCCGATAATGCCTCCATTTGAGGATACTGCATCAGAAGTTGTCTGTCGGGATCCGCCATAAGTTCCGTTGGAGAGGGCGGATTTCAGCTGTTTGGCATTGGATGTCTTTATATGCGCTACCCAGTAGGAAATTCCATGGACTGATTTGCGTTTAAGTTTAATATTAAGAGTGCTGCTTTTGTATTCGTAAGTATTGCCGCTTTGAGTAACTGTTGGTTTAGTATTTGTCGGTTTAGTATCTGAAGATTTTACACGCTGCCCTTTGCTGTTTACATAATATTTACCTATCCAGGTATTTTTTGCCATCACTCCTGTTTTCTTGCTGAAATAGTAATAATATTTTCCTATCTTCTGCCAGCCCTTTGCCATGGTGGAATTGCTGAGGAAATAGTATTTTTTTCCATCCTGAGTAAGCCACTGCCTGGCAATTGCCACGCCGGATTTATTAAAGTAGTAGGTATATTTATCTCCTGTAGCCCAGCGATTACGGAACATGGCACCATTTTTACGATTATAATAGTATTTGTTGCCGGAACGTTTCATCCACCCGGTGAAACGTTTGCCGTTGGCAATACTGTAGTAATAATAACCTTTATATTTAAAAGAACCGCAGATCAGACGCCCCTTTGAATTATAAAAATAGTAATCTCCGTTTATTTTCTGCCATCCTGTTTTCTTCGATGTGATGCTGACGGAGGTTCTGTCCTGTTTTACATATGTAGCTGCATTTACGGTAACTGCACGCATACTGATGCCTGCTGTCAGAAATAATGCCAGTATCAGAAATACCGCCACTTTTCTGAATGGTAATTTTCTTTTCATGTCTTTCATCTGCCTTTCCATGATGTCTGATATGCCCATATAAGGGAATTGCTATAAATATATTACCGATATGTCCCCTGCGATTTCTTTACCCGACAATTCGACAGACCGAGCGTTGTCAGATAATATTCCATGTCTCTCTCTGACATCAGACACTTTGGCCCTATAACGAGTTCCTTTATCAGCTGGTCAAGGCAATCTGAAAAATCAAAATCCACATAAGATATCAGCTGACTTTCTTTTACATAATAGGAATAGTTATATAAACGTGCACCGAGAGAAAGTTCAACTTCTCTTCCCATCAGAAACTGTTTCGGCGAAAACTCGCACAATCGGATTTCGCTTTCCTCTCTGAAAAACGGATTTTTCATGTAAACAGATTCCTGAAATAATTTCAAAAACTTTTTCTCAAAACAGTTCATGACTTTATCCAGTACTTCTATTTCATAATCCTGCTTTTCCTCAATGCTTTCCCGACATTGTTCTTCTTTCTGTAATATCTTCTCGATTTCATCAACCAATTCATGCACTATCTGATGTACAACTTCTCTCTGCTCTGTTTCAGAATAACTGATCTTATGTAATGACACAATTGACGGCTTTGAAATCTCCGGAGAAACCGTTACAACTTCTTTTAATACATCCAGGTCAAATCCGATGGCAGCTCCGCGCCCGTCATCCGCATATCCCCGCCACTGACTAAGCAGATCATTCTGATACGAAAAACAGGTTACATAATATCTGAAGTCTGCATGATTTTCATTGAAAAATTCATCTGTAAACAGTTTCACATATCCCATCAATCTCTCTGATGAAATCTTTGATCTGAATAAATCTGAAGCATTTTCATAAGCTCTTTTAAATTCTGCGTCATAATACCTGCAGATCCAGCTGATCTCCATGGAATCATTGGATTTCAGAATATTTGTCAGACGGAGGGAACGATTTTTCAAAATAGAATTCAATGATTCTAAACTGCAATAGTGATATACGATCATATTTTTTCTTCTCCTGGCTATATAATAAACCCATTATACCACTAATAACAGGCAATTTGTAAGTTCAAGATAACTATATAATATCAGTTATACTCTCAGGCTGAGAAAAAATATTGCGCATCAGCCATAAAACTGATGCGCAATATTAAAATTTATTTCACTGTTACTGTGATTGCTTTGTATACACCATTCTGAGCATATACCCATACAGTACAGCTTCCTTTTCCAATTGCCTTAATCATACCCTTTGCTGTTACTGTTGCTACATTAGGGTTACTGCTCTCATAGCAAAGCTTTCTGTGATGCTTGATTTTCTTGTCTTTCTTTAATTCCGCTGCTGTGATCTGAGCAGTCTTGCCCTTCTTCAAAATTACTTCTGTAACATTCTTCTTATTTCCAATCTTTGTAACGGAAACTGCTTTTGCTACGCCGTAATTTCCCCCTTTAGTTACTGCATGTACTGATACGGAAGTATCTGTGATTACTTTCTTTCCATCCACCAGTTTATACGCTTTTACAATATATTTATAGTAAGTTGCTTTTTTCAGCTTAGTATGTGTCCATGTCCTGGTCTTACCATTTGTAATTGTAGCAAGTTTTTTATATTTATAAGCTTTTCCATTACCATTACACTGACTGCCATAAACAATATATCCATCTGCACCACTGAGTCTGCTCCATTCTACCTTTATGGAATTATTAGTCTGAGTTACAGAACGTGCTTTCAGATTTCCATATCCTGTTATTGCATTTACAGCAGGCTTCTCTGGAATCTTCACAGTAATTGTTACTGATTCACTGAGTTTGCCATCTTCTGTTGTTGCTGTAATAATTGCTTTTCCATTACCTGCAGCTGTCACTTTTCCATCAACATCTACAGTGGCAACTCTTTCATCACTGGATTTCCAGATTAACTTATCGTATGCGTTATCCGGCTCTATCTTTGCTGTAATCTGCAGAGTCTCACCAACTTTTGTAAGTGTTTTATTTTCTGCTGTAAGCGTCAGCTTCTCAGGTGCAATCTTTACTGTGATAGCTGCTGTTGCACTGTGCTTTCCATCTGCTGATGTTGCTGTGATGGTTGCTGTTCCGTTGGCAACTGCTGTTACTTTGCCATCTTTATCTACTGTTGCAACTTTTTCATCACTGGATTTCCATGTGATTGTTTTATTGTCTGCATAAGATGGCTTCACTGTCGCTGTAAGCTGTAAAGTTTCACCCACTTTTGTCAGATCTGCTTTGTCCTGTGATAAGGTTACATCTGTTACTGGATAGCTCGGTGTACCTGGATAGCTTGGGGATGAAGTGCTGGCTTTTACATCTATGTATGCTACTGCATAAGTGGAGAATAAACTGGTATCAAAATTTAAATAATCACCATTGCGTGTTGCATCTAAACGTGTTATATTTCCGCCATGATCACGAATTACATAAAATTTTCTGTCAAATCCTGTTGGAACATTCCGTGCTTCTTTTGAGAGTTCCAGTCCAACTGTGATATCTCTTTTTGTATCCTTAATTTCTCTTGGTGCAGCAGAATTAATACTCATGAGCAGAGATACATCATAATACTCTATCTTTGACAACTTCGGAGTCTCGGACATATTACTTATGATTTTATTCAATTCCGCATCTATTTTTTCTTTCGAAGTAACCTTTTCTTCAGAAATAGCATTTACTTTCGGAGATATTAAAACATCAGTGCTGCTGTTTGCATTATTATAAATGTCTGCCTCTTCTTCATTCAAAATATTTTCAACAAGATTATTATCTACCCCTGCAATTATTGTTTTAGGTGCATTTGATTCAATGTTTGTCTCTACCAAAACACGGTTATTTTTTTTATCTGGTTTATTTAGCCAAATTGTCTTTGTCTCTGTAAATTCTTTTCCTTCTACCTCAACCGACGCTGTATAAACAAGACTTAAACTACCATTTGTTCCCATCGCAGTAGTATAAAACACACTACATGTTTTCTCTACCGTATAATCTTCACAACGGCTACAATAAAAAACAGCTCTTGCATTATATTTAGGGATATCACCATAGGTTTCCATTGTCCCAATAATTTCACCCGGCACTATTTCCCATACAAACTGAGGATTCTTTTCAAAATCAGTATCATGTCCATCTTTTGTACCCGTTGTGATTTTATAGACAGTTTTATTTCCAGCCATGTCCTCAGCAATAATGGTATGGCTTGATTCTGTTTCATTTTTGTCAATGATATAGCTTCCATTTTTATCCGGCTTAACAATATTTTCATCTACAGTTACAGATTTCAGCAGAACGTCATCTGTAACTTCAAAACTAACGCCACTGCAATATTTCTTCTCATTAGTAATACCTGTAATTCTCGGTGCAGCATTATCTACAATAATTCCATCAGAAGAAACATATGCAACACTTCCAGCTTCATCTACGATTTTTACATAAACTACGTATCTATTGCCTGGATTCAGGTTAAATGTATTGCCTGTTAACTCTGTCCATTTGCTATCCTCAAGAGCATCCAAGTCATCATCGGACAGCTTCTCTTCACTTGGTGTAAGAAAATACGATACTTTCTTTATATTGTATTTATCTGACCCCGATTCAGCATTAACAGTAACTGTTGTACTGTCTTCATATGCACGTTCAGAAGTAAATGTAATATTTTTCACAGAAGAATTATCTTTCCACTCATCGCTTCTTACAGAAATACTTCCCTTCGGAGCCGGATATACGGTCTCATGATATTCCTGAGATACTTTCACATTGATATCACCATCATATGGTCCTGCAAAAATATATACAGTATCGCCCTCATTTAATGAAAGTCCTCCATTACCCTTATAATAGAAATCATATGATCGGCGTTTAATCTCGCCTGTATTACTTTCTACCAACATAGTTGGCTCTATATTAGCTTTGTCACCAACTAACTTTCCAGCAATTTCAAATACATATTCCCCACTCTGAGAAGCATTAAACTGAAACGTATTACAGTTATTGAAATTTCGGGCAATTTCTTTTGCCTCATCATCAAGCGTTACTTTAGGAATTGTTCCTTTTACTTCACTTAAAGGGCCTATTGAAATCGGGAAATCCAAACTTGCGGATGGATTTTTTGAAAAATAGTAATGAAAGTAAGGAGTACCTTTCTCACCAACCTTTATATCTTTTTTCAATACTCCAAGTTCATCACTTTTCTCATTCCAGGAAATCACTTCATCTTTGTTATTTTCATATGTAACCTTGACTTTTACCCCAAAGTCCTTAATTTCAATATCCTGAATGTTATTTTGCGTAGGTTTAGTAAACTCAGTAAACCATTCAACACTTTTTACAGTATTTTCGATTGGAGATATAACTAATTTAGACGACTCATCCTCTAATGCTTCTTCTGTTTCAAGAATCATATAATAAGTCTTTCCAGCCTCCATGTTAAAACCTTCCGCATTTTTGAATGACTTTTTGTCCCAATTTCCATCTGCATCCTTAGTATTAACATATAGTTGACCGGAAATATTTCCATAATCTGCCAAATATACAGCATTCGTTGATGGTGTAATCATAAAACCATAATTATAACGGCATTTGCCAGAACGATAGTTATTTATATATGCCGCTTTATCAAAACTTACCTTGAAAATACCATCATCTTCAATAGTTTCATTAGCTCCAAAAAGATCGGCAAATGATTTTAATTGAACAGTATAAGGTCCACTTACAACTTCATTATCTGCTCTGCAGAAAAAATAATATGTACACTCACCAGGTTTTGTTGGACGAGAAAGATTCAAGTTTCCAGATTCCTCATTCCACATAAACTCCCCATTAGAATCCTTGTAGACAACCTCAATCGATCCATATCCATCAATATAACGAGAGTATTTTTCTTCTATTTTTTTTCCATCTTTTAAAGTAGCAGTAACCGGTATTTCAAAAGGAATTTCAAAGTCTAAAACGGGTTCTGCAGGAAGAACAGAAGGTAATTTTTCAGTATTATCAATAGAAATACTTTCTATTGCCGGTACTTTACTTACAATAAGCTTAGTACCAACAGCCACATCCCTTATAGGATAAGCTTTCCCATTACCTGTTTTTATCGTATAATATCCATTTGCCTGAACTCCGTATCTGTCTCCAAGCATCATAACAAAAGTATCATTTTCTTTTTCAGTTGATATACGATAAGTAGCTTCTTCTGTTGGTGCAAAAATAAGATTTGTTCCGGCCTCTACAGTGTAAGTTCCCACTTCATCCATTATCTTCTGTCCTTTGGGTGAATTTTCCTCTACACCATTTGTCTGTTCTCCTGCCGAAAAGACCTCCTCTGAATCTTCCGACGTAAAAGAGTCCTCATTTTCTTCACCCGCAGATACTATCGACTGGGTGTCCTGTTCATTCTGCTGCAGTGAATCAGTCTCATCCTCAGACATTTCGACAGATTCTGTGTTCCCACTGTTATCAGAGAACAGATCTGCTGATTCTGAAGCCCATGTCAGGTTTACCGGACTAACCGCCATAGCAGCAGCTAAAGTCCACGCCAGAACTTTACTTAACTTCTTCTTTGCCATATTCCTTTCCTCCTATAGAATTTTGACACTATAATTATTGTGTTACAATAATGTATGTAACTGTTTTTATAGTACCCCCCCCCACAAGGGTATTGTCAAGGAAATTATATGTTTGGAAACACCTTATTTTCCGCTTAAAATCAAGTATTTCAGCCACTCATTTTAAGACTTCCTGATTCAGTAGATTTTCGTGGAAAAGTGTCTGTAAAACGCCATGAAAAAGTATCACATATTTAAGTCATTTTCTGACAGCATGACAAAAGCCGCTGCATATCATATCCCACAGCGGCTTTGTCCTGTCTGCCATATCTGATGATCTGACATCAGGTCTTTCATTAATATTGAGGTTAATAGTTATATGCTCCCTCATAAGCATTGCACCTGTCTAATTTCCGCGACTGGTCCTGACAGGAACTGCATCTGTCGCAGAACTCCTGCTCATAACAGGTGGAACAGGCGCATGTCCTGCAGGCTTTGCGGTCATAGCCTGAAGTATTGCTGTGAGGAAGTGTGCTTTCTGCTGCATTACCCATATATATCACCCTCCTTGTGTGCCGGTTACTGTTCATCCAATTTTAAGTACAAACTCCATGAACGAACAGATTCCTTATATCCTGTATTATACGCTCACAGAAAGGGAATACAAGTAATTAATAATCTGTTTTCTGGTAAAATCTTCCGTTTATGTAATCGGTTTTGATAATATTTACAAAAGCCTTCGGATCGATCTCATGTACCTTCTTTACCAGATATTTTGCTTCTTCTGTAGAGACTACAGAATAGATCATACTGGTCTTCTCGTCTGTGTAACATCCGGTACCTTCAAAACGTGTCGCCGTATGATTGGTAAGTTTGAAAATCTCCTCATAAATCTGATACGGCTCCTTCGTGATAATGAACAGCGTATGCTTCTTATATCTCTGATGTAGCATCTGAATCACCTGAGTAGAAGTAAACTGGAAGATAATAGAGTAAAGCGCTCTGTCCCATCCAAAGAGCAAACCTGCCACTGTCAGGATCACTGCATTTCCACACAGGATATAATTCCAGATATCCCTGCCATTTTTCTCGGAAAAATAAATCGCAATAAAGTCCGTTCCACCTGTACTGGTATTACCGATCAGACATAGACTGATGCAGAAGCCATTGATCAGACCACCAAAGATACTGATCAACAATGTGTCATAAGTAATCGGCTGACTGGGAATTATATCCGTAAGCAGACCGGAAAGCACGATCACACAGACAGAACTTATGGTAAATTTCTTTCCAATAAACTTCAGACCAATAAATACAGGAATAGAGTTCAGTAGTACATTGATCAGCGTATATGGAACTGCAATCCCCATAAATGTCTGAAAAATGTTCTGGATCAGCAGAGTAAGTCCTGTAAATCCTCCCGGAAAAAGACCGCCTGCACGAACAAATGTCTTAATATTCAACGCCATGATCGTTGCAGCCAGAACCGCACAGCCGTAACGCTTGGCTTCATGTTTTAAATTAAGTTCCTTCATAATCACGTTTCCTCCCCTCTACTACTTAGCGCGTGTTTGAAAAATCATTTTCGCAACCTCAGCAAGAGCTTTACCTGATTCAGCTAAAAAGCAGATTTCCGTCAATAACAAACAAAAGGAAACTAATTTACGCTTCCCATCTTCCTGAAGCGCCACAAGGCAGAACCAGCCCGTTAGAGCTTACCGGAAGCCCGATTTCCTGAGAGTCCACATGTCCGCCAAACTTCTTAAGCTCAGTAGAAAGCATATAAGTAAGAACTGCAGGTGCCAGACCTGTTGTATAGGAATTGATCAGGAAAAACAGAGGCTCATCACTGAGGATTTTGGTACACAGCTTAATCAGATCATGAATACAGTCCTCTATCTTCCAGATTTCCCCCTTCGGTCCACGTCCATAAGAAGGCGGATCCATAATGATCGCATCATAATGATTCCCTCTGCGGATCTCACGCTCAACAAACTTCACACAGTCATCCACCAGCCAGCGGATCGGAGCATCTCCCAGACCGGAAGCAACCGCATTCTCCTTTGCCCAGGTAACCATACCCTTAGAAGCATCCACATGAGTAACAGAAGCTCCCGCAGCCGCTGCCGCCAGAGTCGCACCACCTGTATATGCAAAAAGATTCAACACCTTCACCGGACGTCCCGCATTGCGGATCTTATTGCCAAACCAGTCCCAATTCACCGCCTGCTCCGGAAAAAGCCCGGTATGCTTAAAACTAAAAGGTTTCAAATTAAAGGTAAGTCCCTTATAATGAATATCCCACTGCTCGGGCAGATCAAAAAACTCCCATTCACCGCCGCCCTTCTTACTTCTGTGATAATGCCCGTTCATATGCTTCCAGCCCTTATTCACCTTCGGCGTATCCCATATAACCTGCGGATCCGGCCTCACCAGAAGATAATCCCCCCAACGCTCCAGCTTCTCCCCACAGGAAGTATCAATAACCTCATAATCTTTCCATCCATCTGCAATCCACATTGTATAATAATCCTCCTAAAATAAACGCATAATAAGTTACGATTGTACTACATATCCAACCATTAGTAAAGCCACATTTCTCACATAATTTCAATAATATCAAGATCAAAATCCCCTTTAACCTTAACATCATTCATTGCTTAAAGTATAAAATAAAACTCCCCCCATGGCAAGCAAACCATCATAATTCACAGTTATAAACAAATAAAGCATTACTGTTCACTCCGTTCTCAATAACACGCTTCGCGATGCACAGAATTTATGCTACTCGCATAAATTCGCGCGGTATGTCTCGGGCTTTCTATAACCTTCGCTACCTGCCCATAACCCCATATCTTCTCCACCGTTTATCAGAAACTTACTTCGCTCCAAATCATTGCCAGTACCCAGCGCGAAACAGCCTCTCTCTGTGGGTGAATCTGGAGGGGGCTTAGTAACTCTTAGGCGGAGAAAATCCGCGTTATGAAGAAAAACAGCAACCTGTCTGAGCGAAGTTTGCAACGGAGCGAGTTTTGCGTTTTTCTTCATGCTTTTAGCGGATTTCCTCCACCTTAGAGTTACTTAGCCCCCGGAACTGAACCCACAGAGAGATGCTGTTTCGCGCGTCCCTCTACAAAAAAACAAGCCAAGACTCCCAAAAGTCTCAGCTTGTTTCATAATACAACCACTTATTTCGCTTTCTTCTTCATAGAAGCCACAACAGACTGAATAACAATAAAGAAACAAAGCAACGCAGAAAGAATAATTCTTGTCCACCAGCTTGACAAAGTACCCTGAGTAGTAATCAAACTGGAAATCGTACCCTTAATCAATACACCAAACAAAGTACCAATCGGAGTACCAACACCACCTGAAAGAAGCGTACCACCAATAACCGCTGATGAAATTGCATCCATCTCAAGACCCTTTGCCTGCTCAACGAAACCTGCACAACTGTTCAAACAGAACAGGAAGCCACCAAGGCCTGCAAGAAAACCATCCAGAACATAAGCATTAAAAATAGTTTTCTTAACATTCAGACCCATCATTAATGCACTCTGACGGCTACCGCCGATCGCATAAAGCTTACGTCCAAACTTACGATATTTCAGAAGAACCGCGATCAGAATTACAACAATCAGAGCAATCACAACTGTCGGCGGAATATAAGCCGGAATAAATTTACCCTTCTTACTGGTTGAACCAAAAGGCATATAGAAACGGTAATTTGCCCATTTCAGGAATAACTCATTCTTGATAGAAATCATATCAGTACTGATGATAGCTGTCAGACCACGTCCGAAGAACATACCTGCCAGAGTAACGATGAATGGCTGGATATCCAGATAAGCTACCAGGAATCCCTGAACAATACCAAAAGCAACACCAATAAGCAGTGCAACTAAAACTGCTGCATATGCGTTCACACCTTTGTTCTCCATAAGGTCTGCAAGAACCATACATACAAGTGCAGTAACAGAACCTACGGAAATATCAATACCACCGGTGATCATAACGATTGTAAGACCACACGCAATAACCAGAAGACCCGCATTAGATACAAACAGGTTCAGAAACATCTGAGGTTTTGCAAAACCTTTATCAGCAAAAACAATCATACCTGCAACATACATTACTACAAATAATGCGATTGTGATCAGAAGCAGGAAGCCATTTCCCGTTATTTTCTTTTTCTGTACATTTGCTTTCATTACTTCTGACCTCCTTCTGCTGCCACACTTCTTTTAGCCTTTAAGTTGGCAATATATTTCTTAAATACATCACTCTGCAGTGTAACGATGATAACAACTACGATTGCCTTATAAACAGGAAGCTGGTCTGCTTTTACGTTCATCGCATAGAGTGTTGTGGTCAGAGCCTGAATAGTGTAGGCACCGATTACGGAACCGATCAGGCTGAATTTACCACCACCAAGGAAGTTTCCGCCAAGCGCAACTGCAAGGATGGCATCCATTTCCAGGTTAAGACCAATGTTGTTTGCATCTGCAGAGTAGATACGGCTGGATGCCACAATACCGGCAATACCAGCCAGTACACCACAGATAACATAGGTAAGGAATTTAATCATCGTAGAATTTAATCCCACAAGACGAGCTGCCTTTCCATTGATACCAACACTTTCAATGTAAAGCCCAAGAGCAGTCTTCTTCAAAATCAGGTACACAATAACAACTGTAATGATTGCAAAGAAAATAGGTGTAGGAATCGGGCATTTTCCAATATATCCACCAGCCATCTTAAAGGAATCCACACGAATATAAGTAATCTGTCCGTTTGTGATCAGCTGAGCAATACCACGACCGGCTGTGTAAAGGATCAGAGTTGCAACCATTGGCTGAATATTCAGCTTGGAAACCAGAAATCCATTAAATGCACCACATAATGCAGATGCAAGAAGTGCTGCGATAACAGCCAGGATCACAGGATTCTGGTAATCATTTACAGAAACCTGTCCGCCGGAAAGAATCTGACAGCAGACAGCCGCTGCAACTGCCATGATCGCACCAACACTGATATCCTGTCCACCGGAAGCTGCTGTTACCAGTGTCATACCGATTGCAAGGATAACCAACTCTGAAGCACGGTTAATAACATCAACAATGTAACCATAGAGTACACCGTTTCGGATTGATACATTAAAGAAATCCGGTGTTCTGATCACATTCAGCAAAAGTACTGCGATCAGACACACAATAGGAAGAAACAGACGTGCACTTGTTATTTTCTTTAATTTACTCTTATTCATTATTTATCGTCACCTCCGGCAATAGCTTTCATAACTCCGCTCTGGGAAAGTTCATCCTCTTCCAGCTCCCCTACCTTCTGGCCATCACGAAGAACTGCCATACGAGAGCAGGTGCGGAGCATTTCCTCAACCTCTGAGGAGATAAATGTAACTGCCATTCCCTGATCCGCAAGATCAAGAACCAGTTTCTGAATCTCTGTCTTAGTACCGATATCAATACCTCTGGTCGGCTCATCCAGAATCAGATAATCCGGATTAGTCAGAAGCCATCTTCCAAGGATAACCTTCTGCTGGTTACCACCGGACAGACTCTTAATCGGAGTTTCACGACTTGCTGTCTTAATCTGCAGTAATTTAATATACTTATCAGCAGCATCCTCCATTTCTTTCTTGCTTAATGGATGGAACATACCGCGTTTAGCCTGGAGCGCTATAATAATATTTTCTCTTACAGAAAGATCTGCAATAATACCTTCTGCCTTTCTGTCTTCCGGAAGATATGCCATACCAAGTTTCATGGCATCCAGCGGAGTATTGATCTTTACTTCTTTTCCCTTTACTTTTAAAGTTCCTGTATCAGCTTTATCCGCACCATAAATTGCACGAACCAATTCAGAACGTCCGGAACCCAGAAGTCCGGTAAGACCAATAACCTCACCTTTATTGATGGTAATATCAAACGGTTTGATCGTTCCCTTATGAGATAATCCTTTTGCCTCGATTACAGGTTCTGCATCTGTGATTCTCTTGTCTTTATGATCGCCTTTAATATCTGCAAGATCATCAAAATCCTTACCCATCATCTTGGCAACCAGCATTACTCTCGGAAGATCTTTCGTCTCATATTCCCCAACAAGTTCACCATTACGAAGAACTGTAATCCTGTCGCAGACTGCATATACCTGCTCAAGGAAATGCGTAACAAAGATAATACCTACACCTTCGTCACGAAGTCTTCTCATAAGTACAAACAGCTTTTCAACTTCATCATCATCCAGTGAAGATGTCGGTTCATCGAGAATCAGTACCTGGCACTTCATGTCCACTGCACGGGCAATTGCGATCATCTGCTGAATCGCAATGGAACATTCATCCAGCATCTGTGTTGGCGGCACATGAATGTCCAGGCTCTCAAGAAGTTTTCCTGAGCGCTCATTCATCTGCTTCCAATCAATCATTCCCATCTTTCTCGGTTCTCTGCCAATAAAAAGGTTCTCAGCTACAGTCAGGTTGGGACAAAGGTTTACCTCCTGATATACTGTACTGATACCATTTGCCTGCGCTTCCTGAGGCGAGTGGTTAATAATGGCATTACTGTTTCCAGCCATATGAATTGTTCCACTTTCAAATTCATGTACACCGGTCAGCACCTTAATCAGTGTTGATTTACCTGCACCATTCTCCCCCATCAGTGCGTGGATTTCGCCCTTTCGAAGGGTAAAGTCCACATGGGAAAGGGCACGGACTCCTGTAAAGTTTTTGCTGATATCACGCATTTCCAATACTACATTTTGTTCCATATTCTTTCCACCTGCTTTCTAAACTGGTTTACCCCTCATTTACTGAAAAGCTTCAGTAAAGCGGGTATCTGTAAATCATTTCGGCATAAAGAGAGCGTGATTCATAAATCCGGGTTTCTCCGAATTATGAACCACGCTCCGGATTGTTTATATTTCTTCTATTACACGTCTATTATATGTTGTCAAAAATTAGTATGCACGTCCGTCAATAATTTCCTGTGTGATAGGTGTTACGTCATATTCGCCCTCTTCATCAAGACTGTTTACAGCTTTAACTTTATCAACTGTATCATCTGTAGCAAAGATTTCTTCATCTACATAGTTCAGTTTTTCAACTTCTTCACCAGCTTCAAGAGCTTTGATCAGTTCTTCTGCACGTGGTCCGTGTAATGGGTTACACTCAACATCGCATGCAATCTTGCCGGCTAATGTATCTGTTAAACCAGCATTTGTTGTATCAAAAGACATAACCATGATTTCACCGTTTGCGATATCAGATCCTACTGTTTTACCAGCTGCTTCGATAGCATCGATAGCACCGAATGCTTCGTTATCGTTCTCGCAGTATACAACATTAATATTGTCATACTGTTTCAGCATGGACTCCATAACTTCCTGTCCTTTAGCCTGTGTGAATTCACCGGACTGCTGAGCAAGTAAGTTCCATCCATAGTTGTCAACACCTTCTTCAAGGCCTTTAGAACGTCCAATCTGAGCTGTAGATCCGATTGTACCCTGGATATCAACGATGTTAACATCTTTTGCATCGATTCCCTTAGCTGTTGTGTATGCATTCAGCCATTCAGCTGCTTTTCTTCCTTCGAGTAAGGAGTCAGTTCCGATCCATGTTGTATATAAGCTGTCATCAGATACATCAACCATACGGTCTACGATGATTACAGGAATATCAGCATCTTTAGCTTCCTGAAGAACTGTATCCCAACCTGTCTCTGTTACAGGAGCTAAAAGAATGTAATCAACTTCCTGCTGGATGAAGTTACGGATTGCTGTTAACTGGTTTTCCTGTTTCTGCTGTGCATCGTCGAAGATTAATTCATATCCGTTCTCTTCGCTGAATGTGGATTTCATGGATTCTGTATTAGCTGTACGCCAGTCAGATTCAGCACCTACCTGTGAGAAACCAACTGTGATTGTGTCGTCCGCTGCTGCTACACCCACTGCCGGAACAACGCTCATACCGCATACCATTGTTGCTGTTAATAAAGCTGACACGATTTTTTTCTTCATTTTGTAAATCCTCCCGATTCATTTAAGATGTCTTTATTATAGTAAAAATCCAGGAAAATTCCATAGAATATTTTCCGCAAAAAGTTTATTCTTCTATCATATTTTGTTCATAATTTATACAAAGTTTATTTTTTTATTGCGGAAGTTGGATTTTTTATTGTGCATTATAAATACAGAAATAAATTATCAACTTTCTTTTATATTCACTTTGCACAATCCAGCATTAGTCGACATAATTCATACATTCCATTATTTGGCAGACCTTCGTAAGTCTCTATCAGCAGGCCATAAAACTGTTATTGGATATGAATAAACAATAAAATAATTGACTTTATCCACCTGAATACATAACAAAAGCTGCATATCTGTTAAGATTCTTAACTTCATGCAGCTTTTTCTTTGTTTATCTTGAATTGTTATCCAGGTTAATTTTTTTCGCCATATACACTTCCATAACCGTACCTTCTCCCTCTGTAGAAGAAATCTTCAGTCCATAACCCGGACCATAATAAAGTACAATTCTCTCTGACACCGCAGCAAGTCCGAACCCGGCACGTTCACCGGTGCGGATGGCTTCCTGTACTTCATAAAGACGTTCCGGTGTCATTCCCTGACCATTGTCAGTCACTCTCAGCATCATATCATCTCCCAGATTGAATCCTTCAATAAGAATCTTACCTTTTCCACGCTTATTCTTAATTCCATGATAAAGAGCATTCTCCGCTAACGGCTGCAAAGTAAGCTTCGGCACCATCACTTCATCCAGTTCCGGCGGAATATTAATCTCAAATTCCATAATATCCCTGTATCTTGACTGCTGAATCTCCAGATAACTCAATGTGTGGCGTTTCTCTTCCGACAGCGGAATGATATCCTTCCCCTTCGAAAGCGAAGTGCGGAAAAAAACAGACAGACTTGTGATCATATCCACTGCATCCTGCTGCATACCACCTTCCACCAGCCACACAATAGTGTCCAGTGTATTATACAGAAAATGCGGATTTACCTGTGCCTGGATCAGCTGCAGCTCCGTCATATGCTGTACCTCCTGCTCCTTACGCACATTCTCAAGAAGCCCTTCAATCCTTCCTGCCATCTTTCTGGTACCGGCATCAAGCTCCTGGATTTCAACACTGTCGGCAGATACTACATTAATAGTTTTGTACTCTCCTTTTCCAACCTTCTTAATATTATGGAGAATTTCAGAAATCGGTTTGGTAATGCTGTATGTCAGACGGAAAGAACGCCGCAACAGAATAGCCGTAGCAACCAAAATCGCCGCACACATAGTGATGATCGTCAGACGTACATTTCCAGCCAGTTGAGACTCTATCTGCACCAGTTCCGTCGCCTCCTGATAAATATAATTCTGCATTTCTTTCTCAAAGAGCGTGGTCAGGATTTCTGTATTATTTGCCACAAATTCCTGTCGTTCCTGATAATTCTTTATCTCAAGAAGCTGATTCATCCGTTTCTTAAGATTCTCCAGATAGTTAGTCAGATATTTCAGAGAACGCAGGCTTTCCTTCTTTGATGTGGTTTTCTTCAGACTCTCCACAGTACTGATTGCCTTGTCTACCTGCTCTGTCGGCAGCCCGTCCTTACCTTTTCGCCCGATAGTCACATAATAGATATCCATATCCACTTCATCTTTAAAGCTCATATCATTATTGGAATTTCTATAGTTTGCATTATATTCCGAACTCACCGCCAGATTATTAGACAACTGATTATATTCATTTGTATAATGCCAGAAAAAAACAAGAAGCACTATGATCAGAATTGTCATAGGGATCATAGTGCTCAGAAGCATCCACTTCATCTTTGTTTCCAGCTTCTCCTGTTTCTGCTTCATGAATCAGACTTCTCCTCTCGTCTTACGATACTCACTCGGAGTCATTCCCTGAGTTTTCTTAAAAAGATAGCTGAAGTAATGCGCATCCTTATATCCCACTTCCCCTGCAATCTCACTGGAACGTTTGGAAGTACAGCGAAGCAGCTCCTTTGCCTTGTCCATACGAAGCGAAGTCAGATACTCAATAAATGTCTGTCCCATATTCTGACTGAAAAGCGCACTGAAATGATTGGCACTCACATTCGCCGCATGCGCCACTCTATTCAGAGAAATCTCTTCATCCATATAATGTCCATCTATAAAATCTATTGCCTGCTTCAACACACTTCTGTTCTGACTGCCTGCATTTTCATCACGGATTGCAATGGCCCGTTTCAAGACTTCCTCTGCATATGCAACAGAAGCTTCTGTAGACTGGCTTGTCTTCTTCACAACATCATCTGTCTCTTCTCTGGACAATTCCGTATCATCATATCCAATTTTCTTAAGAAATGACAGTACAGAAAAACGCACATTCAAAACCACATAATTACGGAACACCAGTGATTTCATCGGTTCCCTGCCAATAGCATGGAAATAATCATGGACAAAACTGTCTACTTCATCTTCCAGACCACTGCTTAAAAATTTCTGAAGGATTTCCGGATTCAGGGCATTGATATTCACATTCTTAAGCTGAACAGCTTCTGTTTTTGAAGTGTCTGCTGAATTCTCCTTTACCTGCTCAAGCATATTGTAATAAAGAATATGCCCGTCATACAGATAACGGAATGCATAAGTTCTTGCAGCCGTGTGATAACTCTGCTTAATTCTGCTCAGACGGTCTGCCTCCTCGCCGACTGCCACAAACCAGTCCACATTTGCTCTGGTTTCTTCCATGATCTTCTGAATTGTTTCCACACATTCGCATGTATTCTTCTTTATCGTATCTCGCTGCCCCTTGACCAGAATCGCATAACTGAACACCTGATGTCTGAAAAGCATCGCAACCGGATGACTGAGGAAATAATTCTCAATCTTCTTATGTACTTCTGCCTCCCAGTCTGAATATCCTTCCGACGAATTACAACTGCTGTCTGAAGCATCCGGTGTAAAAATCAGAATATTATAAGCCTCTGCCACAATATCAAGATTCAAACGATCTGCTCTCCGATAAATCTCTTCCAGATCAAAGTCCGCTCTCACCAGAGATTCAAAGAAATCACGGCTCGCATTCCTCTCATACTCCTGCATCTCCAGTTTGAATTTCTCATAATATTCCTTCTGCGTCTTCTCATGTTCATAACGATTATGAATCTCCTCCAAACGCTCAATAAATGCATTCTTAGTAATTGGTTTCAGCAGATAATCCTCCACACCAATATTGATTGCCTGCTTCGCATAGTTAAAGTCATCATAGCCACTAAGAATCACAATCTTAATGTCCGGCAACTCCTTCTTCACCAATTTACATAATGTCAGACCATCCATAAACGGCATCTTAATATCAGTGATCAGAAGATCCGGTTTGCTCTTTAATATCAACGGCAGTGCCATCTCCCCATCAGATGCTTCTCCTGCCAGTTCAAATCCATACTGCTCCCAGGGAATCATCTTCTTAATCATCTCCCTGATCACAACTTCATCCTCTACTAAAAAAGTTTTTAACATCCCTACCACTCTCTCATACTAAAAAATCTACAGCCATCCTCTTAAATACATTATTTACGAGAACTTCTACATATCCATCATACAGGTTAACACCATAACTTTAATACATGTCGCATACTCAGGCAAGTTATTTTTTAAATGCTTCATGCCCTTAGCAGATTTTCCCAGCCTTAGAGTTACTTATCCCCCGGAACTGAACCCGAAAAGAGATGCGGCTTCGCGCGTCCCCTTTCAAAGACGAGAAAGTTCCCCATCCGGACAGGGGATGACCGGACAGGGAACTTTCTCTGATAACTTTGGCTAAATTTTGAGTTAATATTTTTTCTTATTATTAAGTTACTTATTTTTTACAGGAAATAATTCCTCTGCTTTCGGTGCCCAATGTTCTGCATAAGCATCACATTTCGCACAAAGATGCTCCACAGACTCCGGAGACTGCAAATCTGTAGACTTCGCACCGGATTCTTCAACCATCTTACGAAGCTTCTGCGGATTCTCAAGCATCGGGCATGGACGAAGCATATTTTCATTAAACGGCTGACCGTCATGATATGCCATGAAGATCGGACTCTTCAATGCTTCCAGCAGAGTATTTTCATAAATATTTGCATTGGAATAATGGATAAATACACATGGGTCTACATCACCATTCGCATTGATATGAAGGTAACGTCTTCCTCCTGCAATACATCCTCCTACATACTGCGCATCATTCTGGAAATCCATTCCAAAAATAGCTTTTGTAGAACGGTACTCTCTGATCTTGTGATACATCTTCTCACGCTGCTGTGGATTCGGCATTAATTCTACTACAGCGTCATTACCTGTCGGCATATAATGGAAAAACCATACAAATAATGCACCACAGTCAATAATGTGATCAAAAAATTCCTCGCTGCTTACACTGTCCACATTTGCAGAAGTATAACAGGTAGATACACCAAACGGAAGTTTATGAGCTTTCAGAAGTTCCATTGCATGCATAACTTTCTGATATACACCTTCTCCACGACGTCCGTCGTTTGCTTCCTCAGAACCTTCCAGGCTGATTGCCGGAACAAAGTTCTTAACACGAAGCATTTCCTGGCAGAATTCTTCGTCGATCAGTGTACCATTTGTAAAGGAAAGGAACTCGCAGTCCGGATATTTCTCGCAGATACGCATCAGGTCTTTCTTACGTACCAGCGGTTCACCACCTGTATATATGTACATATAAGTTCCCATTTTTCTGCCCTGCTCTACAATAGAACAGATGGTATCAAAATCAAGATTCAGTTTGTGACCATACTCTGCTGCCCAGCATCCTGTACAGTGCAGATTACAGGCACTTGTAGGATCAAGAAGGATTGCCCATGGAACATTGCAGTTGTTCTCTTCTGCTGTTTCTTCCTGAAGTGCACTTCCCTTTAAGCTGGCATTGATAATAAAGTTTGTAAAGAATGCTTCACGTACTCCTGGATCCAGCTCATAAATCCTCAGGATCAGTTTATACCAGTTGCTGTCCTTATTCTGGATTGCATTACGGATTGCATTTCTCTGTGACTCATACCAGCCATCCGGTACAAATTTATCTACAAGTTCCATCAGTTTCGGTATATTTACTTCCGGGTCCTTCTCCAGATAACCCAGACCTGTCTTAACTGCTGCTGCAAGTGCAGCCTGTTTTGCTTTGTCCATTAATTTCATGTGATTGCTCCTCCTTGTTGTGATGTGATATATATATATAAACACCTGTGTATCAGGTATATTTTTATTATTTTATCAATATTCATCCATATCTATGATATCCTGTTTCTGGTTTTTAATAATTTTTACAGTGTAAATCGCCACACAAAGATTCAGAATTCCCTCAAACAGAACCGAAACACCAACCAGGATCATCATGATCTCTGCTGTCTCAAACGGCCTTATCAAAAGTAAAAATCCCAGAACACCGGTCAGAATCGCTACCAGGAGAATTCTCCACCAGAGATTCAGCCCGAATTTCTTTGCATCTATCGACATCTGAATTTTAAATAATGCATCCGCAAGGATCAGAAGTCCAAAGATTCCAAAGATCAGATTCACCACTACGTTCCTGCGTACTATAATAATAATTCCTACTGCTGCCAGCAGCACTCCAAAGGCAAGATCAAACTGAAATGCCAGACAATAGATATCTCTGGAAAAATATCCCAGAATCTTTATCAATCCGTATACAATAAACATAATCCCTACTGCTGTACAGAAAACTGCCATCGAACAATCCGGCCAGATAATCAGACAGGCACCCAGAACCATAAATAATACAGACATAATAATATAACCATTCTTGGCTAATTTTAACTGCTTCAGTGCATCCATCCTATTGCTCCTCCCTTCTGAAATATACCCGAACCTGTGACTGTCAGGCTCTTGTTTTCATCTCTTTATGGCTGCTATTATAGCTGTGATTTTTTTAACAATAAATAGACAAAAAAAAGCCCATGTCCAAAAAACAGACATAAGCTTAATTTTGTATAATATGAAAATTGAAGGAATTACCTATAACGCTTCTCTCAGATAATACATTTAAGAGAATTGCTATAATAAATATCAGGAACAACAGGTATTTTCACTCTATTCTGATCTGTTCAATACCGCATGTAGCTCCGGGTGCTTTTCAAAAAGCCGGGAAGCCTGACGCATTTCTTCTCCAAAATCAGATTTCAGATTATTATCCAGCCACTCCATCAGAAATCCCATAAACAGACACTTATAATATTGAATCAGAATCCGGATTTCTCCCTCATCAAGATCAAACTGATCTGCATTTTTCCGAAAATATTCCATAATAATATAGTTGGAAATCTCATTCATATAAAAAAGGAACGTATCTTTTTTCACTGATCTGTAAACATTAAACATAACCTTTCTGTTATTTCTCACCAGATCTGCCATTTCTTCCATACATTCCAGAATAGAGGCTCTGTCCTGTGGGTGTTCCAGAATCTCATCCCACTTCTTTTTCAAAATAAACTCCACTACATCCGGAATATCCTTAAAATGATAATAAAAAGTATTTCTGTTTACACCACATCGTTCCACGATATCCTTCACCGTAATCTTAGACATGGGCTTTTCATCCAGCAATTCTGTAAAAGTCTTTGCAATAATTTCCTTTGTAAAACCTGACATATTATCTTTTCCTCATCACTCTTAACACTGTTCTAATCATCAGTAACACTTTTCCTCTGAACAGCCCGCTCCGCATTAAAAAAGTCCACAGATAACCACTTTTATAAAGCAATTATCACTCATCTTTCGCAGGTTCTGAGTATTTTCATAATTATGCCATAAAGGATATAGTTTTGCAAGCGTTTCTAAAATTGGTCTTACCTATTCGGAGTCAGCACAATTTCTTTAATTTCAAGATTATCCGCACCATAATAAAATTTGATATAGTGATTATGACCAAATCCCATATTCAGGATGCGGCTTTCTTCTACCCATTTTCCATTGGTTCCCTGTACTGAAACAGTCATCTTATGAATATTATCCAAAAATACAGAAACCGGAAGCTGAGCCAGCTCACCAAGATCAGATTTCAAAGTAAACTTCATTGTGAAATCACCCATGAACTCGTTAGTCACAGCAATCACATCTGCCTTTCCCTTTGCAGGATGTAATAATGCACCGTCAATTACAATTTTCTGTGTCACCGAATCACTTTCAATACTTACCAGACTTCCGGCATCCACATCGTCCTCTTCCTTTGTATTCATAGCCTCCAGCTCTTCTTTACATATTCTGTCTGTCAACAATAAAACAGAAGGACTTTTTAACAGAAATCCCAGGATATTGGCAGCATTCCTCTGCAATTCTCCCACAGTAATTTTTCCTGCATGAAGCATTTCCTCCACATCGTCATTCTCCGGATTGGACTTCGCATCACTCACTACCATATAAATATCATTCTGGGCAGCTACCATAGGAGCTTTCGCAGTTACCTCTGCCTGATGACCCTCATAATTGGACTTCGCCCACCAGTCAGTCATGACAATACCCTGAAATCCCCACTCTTTTCTCAGAATAGTTGTACACAGATCATAGCTACCTGCAGTCCAGAGCCCATTTACACTTCCATAAGTAGTCATTACAGAACGTGCACCACCCTCCTTTACTGCAATCTCAAATCCCTTCAGATAGATCTCTCTCAGACATCTCTCAGACATAACAGAATCAGAAGTACTTCGTCCCACTTCCTGATTATTTCCACAGAAATGCTTAATCGTACTTCCAATTTCGGATTTAGCCATTGCCTTCACCTGAGCCGCACAAATTCTTCCTGTGAGAAGCGGATCCTCAGAAATATATTCAAAATTTCGACCATTCAGTGGATTCCTGTGAATATTCATACCTGGTCCCAGCAGGGAATCAATCTTATTCAGTCGAAGTTCCCTCCCTGTCATTTCATACAGCTCACCCACAAGCTCCGTATTAAAAGTACAGCCCAGCAAAGTTCCATTTGGCAGAGAAAACGCTTTCGTACCGCAATCCATACGAATCCCTGACGGCCCATCCGCGCAGCATCCCACCGGGATTCCAAGAGCCTTCAAAGACTCTGTCACACCGCCAAATGCAGCTGCAGTTCCAGCAGTGACCTTTGGACTGCACATTCCTTCACCGCGGAACATGGCAATCAGATCCGCCTCACTGATCTGTGCCACAAACTCATCCATAGAAACTTTTTTATCCAGTACATCTGCCAGCTTATAGCCTTTATCTCCCGTATACTCCAGAGTCTTCGGCATTCTTTCCTCTCTGCGTTTATGTGGATCTGCTGTGCGGACAGGAACCTCTTCTGTTACTGCCTGATAAGTTCCATCCGCTCTCAGAACGGCTTTCATTCTCCGGAATTTCTCAATCGGTGCATATGCCTCCTGTAACTGTTCTATTACACGTAATTCTTCTTCGTAAATTCCTGCTGATTTCGCACTTCTTACATCACTGCCTGCAAAAATTTCATAAGTTCCCTCTTCCAGAACATAACAGGATTTGTGTCCTGTCACTCCACTGTCATCATAAGAGGCCATATCATATTTGGGAATGATGATAACAAGTTCTTCTTTTTCACCCGGTGCCAGTTCCCGGGTTTTTGCAAATCCGATCAGCTTTCTTGCCGGATTTCCAAGTTTACCCTGCGGTGCTTTTACATAAACCTGTACAACCTCTTTGCCCCTCACATCACCGATATTGGTAACCGTCGCAGCCACTGTGAGTTCATCCTCAGTATTCTTAAAAATCTCCGCCTTTGTCTCAAAATTCGTATAGGACAAACCATATCCAAACGGATACAGCACCTTATCCTTCGCAAATGTCTCAAAATAACGATAACCCACATAAATATCTTCCTTATAATAATTCTTATATGGATCACCAAAATTCTCCGTAGACGGATAATACTCAATCCTCTCAGCAATGGTATCTGTCAGTTTCCCACATGCACACACTTTACCGGTCAGCACATCAGCCACACCATTGCCACCTTCCTGACCACCCTGCCATGCATACAGCACAGCCTGAGGATGATATTTCTCCACCCAACTCATATCAATAATATTTCCAACATTCAGCACCACAACTGTGCACTTACTCACCTCACAGACCCGGCAGATCAAATCCTCCTCCGTCTCCGTCAGACAATAGCTTCCCAGATTCGTATTATTATCCTGATCTTCACCTGCAGTTCTTCCTATAATAACAAGCGAAACATCGTTGCTACGTGCGCAGTCCAGCATTTCCTCTGTAACTTCCATCTCTTTCTGAGACCACGGAACACGACCCCATCCCTGACCTTCATCATAAGGATTCTCTTTAATCCAGTTTGCATAAATACCCAGCAGTTTCTCATCCAGTTGAATCTCTTTACACTCCTTCAGCGCATCCAGAATTCCCACTACATATCTCGTATTCACCAGACCGCCGGAACCAAGTCCGCTTTTATAATAATGAAATGCCATGCGGCCAAAAACAGCCACACTCTCTCCCTCTCTCAAAGGAAGTGCCTGCTTCTCATTCTCCAGAAGTACACATCCCTCTGCGGCTGCCTGTCTCGCCAGTGTTGCATATTTCTCTAAATCCAATTTATAATCGTTCATGTTTTATCCTTTCTTTCTGAGAACAACATCTCTCAAGCGATGCAATGATCGTTCCGACCGTTTTTCCCCAATACTTTCTATTCCCCATCTTATCAGAAAAAATCTTTGCTGAAAACACTAAATATTTACAGGAAAATAATCCACCTTTCCTTCAAAACATCTTCAGCCTTTTACGGCACCAAGCGCGATACCTTTGGTAAAATATCTCTGTAAAAACGGATACAGGCATAAAATCGGTAGCATTGCAACAAACGCTATTGCCATTCTGACAGATGCAGATGGAATATCTGCAATTGCAACAGTTGACGCACCAGAAGCATTCTGTGTCAGTGCTGTCAAATCTGAAATCATCTTATTCAGAAGGTTCTGAATGCCATATAACTTCGTATCTCTAATATAGTACAGACCATTTGTCCAGTCATTCCAGTATCCTAATCCGGAAAGCAGACCCATGGCAATAAGAATGGGTTTACCCAGTGGCAATACAATTTTGAAAAAAATCTGGAATTGACTTGCACCGTCAATCTGAGCTGCTTCAAAAAGTGCATCCGGAATACTGGTCGCAAAGAATGTACGAATCAGCATAACATTCATAGCACTCATCAGAAGTCCCGGCACAATATATGCAAGCAGTGTGTTATTGATATGGAAAATTCCTGTATACATGAGATATGTAGGAACCAGTCCACCATTAAATAACATGGTAAAAAATATGTAGAAATTCAGGATTCTTTTTCCTGGAAGATTTTTCAGGGAAAGCGGATACGCCAACAATGCAGACATTGCCACATTAATACTGGTTCCTATTACAGTGACCAGTATTGTAATTCCATATGCCCTGAATACATTTGCAGCATTATCCCAGATAAACTTATAGGCATGAATACTGAACTCTTTTGGAAAAAAGGAATATCCATCTCTAACCAGAGCACTTTCAGAGGTAATAGATGACATAAATAACAAGATAAACGGCAATACAATACAGATTGTAACCAGTATCATGACCGTATGTGCCAATCGTTCAAATCTTTTTGCACTTTTGCTTCTAACCATTTTTTACCTCCTAGAACATTGCATTTTCAGGGCTTAATTTGCGCACAACCACATTTGCCAGCAGTACACAGGCAAATCCGACAATGGACTGATAAAAGCCTGCCGCTGAAGCCATTCCGATATTTCCGGACTGAAGCAGTGCCCTGTATACATAAGTATCGATTACATTGGTGGTATCATAAAGCTGACCGGAATTTTGTGTAACCTGATAGAATAATCCAAAATCAGAATAGAAAATTCTTCCAATGTTTAACAGTGTCAAAGTGATTACAGACGGCATGATCGATGGAAGTGTAATGTATCGGATCTGTTTCCACTTTGAAGCTCCATCCAGTTCTGCAGCCTCATAAAAAGAAGGATCAATTCCGGAAATACTGGAAATATAAATCAGGCATCCATATCCTACACCTTTCCATGTATTTACGATAACCAGGATCACAGGCCAATATTTGGATTCTGAATACCAATTAATTGCTTCTTTCCCGAAAAACGGAAGAATTGTCTTATTCAGCATTCCATTGTCCCCACTGAAAAAGGCAAAAGTGATATAACTTACAATTACAATAGACATAAGAAACGGCAGTAAAATTGCACTTTGATAAATTGTTTTGCATGCCTTGCTCCGAATATCACAGATAAAGATGGCAAATGCAATTCCCAGAATCAGGTTGATGATAATAAATACAATATTATAAAGCAACGTATTTCTTGTAATCGTCCACGCATCATTAAACAGATAAGTAAAATTGCTGAGACCGGCCCATGGGCTGCCAAAGATTCCATCTACCACGTTGTAATTTTTGAAAGCAACCACAAGTCCTGCCATCGGCATATAATTATTGATAAAAAGATAAATCAGCCCCGGTGCCATCATCAGATAAAGCGGTACCCATCTTTTAAATTTTGCTTTTTTCATAAATTTTTCCTTTCAATTATCTGGAATATAACAGGGGATGCATAGCGGCATCCCCTGTCTGTGTTATTTATTCTCTTCCAGCCACTTGTCCAGCTGTTCCTGTTTGGTGCTGATCACTTTCTCAATTCCTGCTTTCTTCAGTTCCTCAATAAATTTCGGAAGTGTTTCTTCAGGATCTACTGTACCAGAACCAAGAGCAGCTGCATATTTTGCTTTTACATTACTCAGTGCAGCCAGTTCGTTTGCAACACTTGTAGAATCATAGGTAAATCCGAATGCTTTTGATTTGATTGCACTCTCATTCAGTGCCTTTGTTTCATCCCAGATATCTGGTGAATCACCCTCCCAGATATGCATTTTAAACTGGTCAAATAACTGCCATCCTTCTGCCAGATGATACGTGTTGCTGTCATCTTTTCCATCCGGATAGTTAATGATATTATTTTCAGCATCTACAACTTCGTAATCAACACCTTCTTCCCCCCAGTTCAACAGGTTCAGAATATCTGCATTTCCATATAAATAATCCAGACACTGCATTGTTTTATCTTTATCAGCAGAACTTGAACTGATGCCATAAGTCAGGTAAGAAATTTGTGCAGTACCAGCCCATGGTTCGGAAATCGGAGCAATCTCCATCTCTGTTCCGCAAAGTAAAGCGGCACGGGTATCATATCCTGGTTTGTTTGGTGCAAGGTAAGAAAAAGCGGCACCTGCTTTTACCTGATTCTCCGCACTCTCTGTTGTGGTTGCAGCATCTTTGGACAAATAACCTTTTTGCTGCCAGTCATACATTGTTTCTACAAACTCTTTATATTCATCTGTCTCATAATAATCTACAACTGTCGTATCCTGACCATGATCCATCAATACACCAAATCCATCAGTAAGTGTATCATTCATTTCATATTTGGTATCCGGTGTTGCACTGTTATTGCTTGCCATCATGACCATATCTGGATATTTTTCTTTCACAGTTGCATAAACGTCAGTCAAATCTTTATAATCTGTGATAGAAGATACATCAATTCCACACTCATCCAGAATATCTTTTCGCATAATAACAGATGACTGGCAGAACCATTCGCGTCCTGTTGTCACACCGTATACATAATTTCCGATATTTGCTGCTTTCGCAGTATCACCAAGCAGTTCTTTAATATTATTGCCATATTTGTCGATATATTCAGACATGTCAATAACCTGCTTCGCATTCACCATGGAATTAACCTGTTCCACCAGGATTGGTACAATGTCCATCTTTTCTCCACCGGATAGAATCAGCTTCATTGTTTCCGCATAGGCACCCCAGCTGATCGGTTCGATATCGAGTTCCATATTGATATCTTTCTTCATAATCTCATTGATTTTCTTCTCGATGCGATCTGTATCTTCCTCCTTATCTCCAATATAAGCCATTGTAACTGTATAAGTCTCATCAGAAGAATCTTTAGCCTCTTTTGAACCGGAATCGCCACAGGCAGTCAGCCCCATAGAAGCCAGTACCATAGCCATTCCCGCTGCAATCACTTTCTTATTCATCCTTTTACCTCAATTCTTTTCCTTTTTAATTTTTTTTGATGTATACATCTCTCTGTCTGATGTTTCTCATTATACAGATTTTCCAGTATTTTAATAGTAAAATAACGACCTCACACTTTCCGAAATCCGATTTCTTTTTTCATAGCTTGTCTCTTTTGTTGTATCAAAAGGTCGGAATATTATTATCTTTTTATCGGATTTTTGTTATAATTGTTTTCATCATAATGATTTTATAATATTTCAGGAGGTATTTATATGTATTCCAGACATCGTGTTGCCGGATACTCCATTGATCATGTCATAAAATTTTTGTTTTTTCTGCTGGTTCCGGTTGTAATCCTGGATATCATGATCAGCTGTTTTGTCATTTTTTCCATGCGTTCCCAAAGTATTCAGTCCCTGCAAGATACAACATCCCTTTATGCTTCGCAAATCGACACCGCACATATTTCCATCAATCGCTATTTAATCCGGCTCCTGACTGAAAATGACGATGCAGATACTCTGTTGGAAACACAGGACAAACTGGAATTCATTTCATCCGCAGAACGAGTTCATAATAATATTGATATTTTTCTGGAATCTTTTGAAAAAGGATATCAGATTTTTCTATATAATTCAGAGAATGAACGGATGTATCGTCCTACAGAAATTTTTCAGACACTTACTCAGAATCAGCTCGTACTGCTGAACAAGCATCTAATCCAAAAAATAACTGCGCCCAAAACAAGTTTCTACACGGATGCCTGGGAAGTACTAATGTTCGGAAAGAACGTATATTTTTACAAATCCTTTCATACAGGCTCCCACTACGCCTGCTGTTTTATTCCTGCTGACAATATCATTCAGCCACTAAAAAACATAATTAAAGAAAAAGACGGTTTCATTTCTCTTACCTCGCAAAACGGAACCGTACTTACTAATAAAGAACTGCTGAAGCAACACCATATTGAATTTTCAAGAAAAAGCAATTCCGATTCTTACGAGACTTATAATAAGGGAAATAATCTGATTATCAGCGGTGCTCTGATTATGGGTGCTTTTTATCCTCAGATTATTCTCAGCAAATTCAGGGCTTATGAAAAAATAATCCTGCTTCAGTTTATTCTTGTACTGGCAGTCCTTCTGGTCGCAGTTATCCTGTTTACTTCCATTTTCTATATGAAGAAACACGTTCTGACTCCGATCAAGCTCTTTTTAGAAAATCTGGCACATCTGGATGATTCTGCAGAAACCATCAGTTTAAAAGACACCAATCTTCTCGAACTTGAGCAGGCGAACTCCCAGTTCAAAAATCTGATGCGCCAGATCAAAAAACTGAAAATTGACATTTACGAAAAAGAACTGGAAAAACAAAAAACAATGATGAATTATCTTCAGCTACAGATCCGTCCTCACTTTTTTCTGAACTGTCTGAATACCATTTACAGTATGGCACAGACGCAGCTTTACGAAGAGATCATGAAAATGTCTATGATTACTTCCAACTATTTTCGATATATTTTCCAGAACACCCAGGATCTTGTTCCTGTAAAAAATGAACTGGAACATATAAAAAATTATATGGAAATCCAAAAGATGCGTTACGGAGATACGTTCTCCTATGAAATTCACGCAGAAGAAGGTACAGAAAACATACGAATCCCACCAATTCTGATCCAGACCTTTATAGAAAACGCCATCAAACACTCCAATACTTTTGATGACCCCATAATCATACGCACAGACATCGCCTGGATGACTGCCGGCGGAAATTCACATGAAAATATTCAGATTCAGGTCATGGACACTGGATGCGGATTCTCGGAAGACATCCTGCAATCCCTAAATTCTGCTATTCCTCTGGAACCTCAAAATGGTCACCGTATTGGAATTACCAATGCCATCCAACGTCTGAATCTGCTGTACGGTCAGGGAGAAGCGGTCATTACTTTCTCAAACCTCCCGTCTGGGGGTGCCTGCGTAACCATCCTTCTCCCTGCAATCTGATCCAATTCTCTGCCTAATTTATGAAAGGAAAGTTTTATGAACGCATTATTAGTTGATGATGACCGCTTTGTTGTAGCGGCCCTTGAGAAAAAAATAAACTGGGAGCAACTAACAATCACAGAAGTACTCACTGCTTTCAATATCCGTCAAGCTCAGAAAATCATAGAAAAAAACTCCATCGATATCTGTATTTGCGATATCGAAATGCCCGGCGGTTCTGGTCTTGATCTTCTTTCCTGGGTCCGGGAATCAGGAAAAGAAATACAATTTATTTTCCTGACCAGCTATGCGGATTTTGATTACGCAAAAAAAGCTATCGAACTGTCCTCCCTCGATTACCAGCTAAAACCTATAGACTTTGATACTTTATTCCATATTCTGGAAAAAGCAGTTTCTAAAGTCAGAAAGAATGCTGCGCTCACCCAGACAAAAGCAGACAGTCAGAAATGGAAAGATAATTACCGCTATATTGTAGATTTATTCTGGAAAGAACTTTTTGCCACCACTCTGTTTCGTGAACCTTCTCTTCTTGAAACAGAATTAAGAAAAAAAGATCTTTCCTATACAGCAGATGACCTCTTCATTCCTGTTTTGTTCCGGCTTTATCCACTCTCCGGCCAGATAATGCCCATGGAGTCTTCCATGGTAGATTTTTCTTTCCAGAATATTACAGCCGAAACCTTTCAGAAATCCTGCATTCTCTATGAGTCTATAGTGATACTGAACACCTTTGAATACGTTGTCATACTTTCTGGATTGCAACTGGAACAAATCCGTCAGCCATTTACAGAAAATCTACTGACACTGTTCAAAAATCTTCAGAGTTTTCTGCACTGTGAAATTGCATGCGGCATTGCACCAGAGGTTTCCCTGACAGAACTGCCTGAAACTCTTACCAGACTACGTGAAATGAGAGAATCCAACCTTAACTCCGTAAATAAACCACTTTTTCTGCAAGATTTTGTTCCCAGCACAACTTCCTACATCCCTCCATCACTGGAAGTAATCAATACTTTTCTGGAACAAAAACAGGCAGACGCAGCTTTACAGAATATCGAAAATTACCTGTCCAAATACATTCAGGCCAGTGGTATCACCAAAAATTTTCTTCTGCATCTGAGACTTGATATCGAACAAATTGTTTTTTCCTATCTACATAAAAACGGAATCGAAGCACACACTCTATTTTCTTCAGAAGAAAGAGACGAACTGATCACAAAATCTCTGGACGCTGTACCATATATGTTTAATTATCTGCGCTATCTGATACAACGCGCCGTAGAATACAATAGCTTCATCAACGAAAAAGACTCCGTCGTTGATATTGTACTCAACTATATCCATCAGCACTACTCCGAAGATATCTCACGTACCATGCTGGCTGATATGGTTTATCTCAATCCAGATTATCTGGCACGACTTTTCAAAAAACAAACGCAGACCTCTATCATCAATTACATCACCACCTATCGGTTAGAAAAAGCAAAAGAGCTTCTGCTCAACCCTGACATCCCGGTGGGAACAGTTGCTTTGAAAGTCGGCTATGGAAATTATTCCTACTTTTCCAAACTGTTTAAAGATGTGATCGGCTGCACCCCCAATGAATATCGAAAAAAATAAAAAGGTTCTTTCTACGGTATAATTTAGAGGGGCTGTCAAACTGACATCCCCTCTGTATCTATTCTATTTTATTCCTTATGCACTTTCAGAAATTTCATAGTAATTTCCGTTCCACTTCCTTCTTCACTTCTCAGCACAATACTTCCATTCAAAGTGCTGACCGCATGCTTCACAATAGAAAGTCCCAGTCCGGTACCTCCAATCTCTTTGGAATGACTTTTATCCACTCTGTAAAATCTCTCAAAAACTCTATCCTGATCTTCCTTTGGAATTCCCACACCTGTATCCTTGACTACAATCTGTATCTCATGTGCAGTCTGAGTCAGAAAAATGCTTACACTTCCATCATTTCGGTTATACTTAATGGCATTATCGCAGACATTATAAACTGCCTCTTCCAGAAGTGTCCGAACTGCTTCCATCTTCATACTGTCCCCACAGATATAAAGATGCACATTCATGCTCTGTGCTTTCTCCTTCAGACTTTCAAAGGCATTCTTACAAACCTGATAAACATCCACCAGTTCCCAGGTGTAGGATGTTTTTTCCTCGTCAAGCTGGGAAATCTGGATCACATCCTCAACCAGCTGAAGCAGTCTCTGGGATTCCTTATAAATACGCCCTGCAAACTTGGGAATATCCTCACATTTCACCAGACCGCCCTGCATGATCTCCGCAAATCCTGAAATAGAAGTCAGAGGAGTCTTCAGCTCATGAGAGACATTTGCCGAAAACTCTCTCCGCAGATTCTCCCTCTCAAGCTTCTCTGTCACATTCACAAGCAGGATCACAGCACCTTCTGTTTTTTGTCCACGTACCACAGGATTGGCAATCAACTGGATATCGCTTCCATTTAATTTCAATATCAGTTCCGCATGTTCTCCGCTGAGAACCTGCTCGATCGCATGTCTGAAATCTTCCGCACGATCCAGACAGTAAACACTTTCTCCCTGACATACTTTATCTACCCGGAACAGATTCCATGCACTGGAATTGGCAGAAAGAATCATGGTATACTTATCAATCACGATCAGACCTTCCTGCATATTTTCTGTAATAAGAGAGAATTCTTCCTGCTGCTGTTTTGCCAGTTCCAGCTGCTTCTGGATCTGCCGGTTCTGTTTATGGATTTTACCTAAAAGCGGAGAAAGCTCCTCGTAAATCTTATTCTCCTCCGGATGTTCCAGATCCAGCTCATTCACAGGTTTTACGATCCTTTTTGATATCACAGATGCCATGATTCCTGATAGAATCAGCATCAAAAATAAGAGTCCACATAAGGGAAGAAGAAGATTTTCAACCAGTGCCAGCACAGAATCCTGAGTGTCTGAAACTCTCAGCACAGTTCCATCCTTCAGACGCAGTGCATAATAAATTGTTTTCTCAGAAAGTGTATCCGAATACCTGGAACATTCTCCTGCACCATATTTCTCTGCTTTCTGAAATTCAGTTCTGTTCTTATGATTTTGCATTTCATCTGCATCAGCCTTATTATCAAAAAGCACAGTTCCATCCTTATTAATATAAGTAATCCTTGAGCTCTTATCCTTTACATTCTTCAGATAATCTGTTCCCTGCTGTTCTACACCATATGACAGATAAGCAGCTTCCTTTGACAGTTCTTTCTTCATCTGTCCGTCAAAATTACTGTAAAGAATCCCCATCACAGCAGCCAGTCCTACAGACAGAACCAGTACACATACTAACATTGTAGACTTAAATATTTTTTTTGTCACTTCTCTTCACTTCCCTTTACATATTAACACTCAAATATCCGCAAACGGTTCCCGCCTGCGGATATAAAACGCCCCTGCACACTCTCACATTATCTGTGATAAGGGACTTCATTTTTTAATTATTCAGATAATCCTGATGCTCATTATTTCTGTGCTGTCCTGTGATGGAATATTCCACCCATTCAGCAATATTCACTGCGTGATCACCGATACGTTCAAAGTACTTTGCAGTCATAAGAAGATCCAGCCCTGTCTTGGCATCCAGATTTCCTCCGTAAATCATATCTGCAAGCTTCTCTTTGATCTCGTTAAACGCATCATCCACCACATCATCTCTGTCAATGACATTTCTGCACAGCTCCAGATCACTCTTTACAAAAGCATCTACGCTCTCAGTTACCATACGCACAGTATCTTCCGCCATCTGTGTGATAGTCTCCGGGATCGCAGTGGTATTCTTTGCAACATATAAAGACAAATCTGCAATATCTGCTGCCTGGTCACCGATACGTTCCATATCAGAAACCATCTTCAATGCTGCAGATATCTCTCTTAAATCTCTTGCAACCGGGTGCTGATGGAGCAGAAGACTCAGGCACAGATTCTCAATCTCTCTTTCCTTGGCATCAATATCTCTGTCCGTCTCAAAAACCTGGCGGGCAATCTCTTCATTCTGTACCTTCTGGATTGCTTTTGCAGAGAATGAAATTGCTTTCTCACAATAGCTTCCCAGTGTGATAAGCTGAACGTGCAGTTCCTCCAGCTGTCTTTCGAAATACTTTGACATAATCAACCAAACCTTCCTGTAATATAATCCTCTGTACGCTTGTCAGAAGGCATAGAGAACAGTTTATCAGTATCATCAAACTCAACTACTTCTCCCAGAAGGAAGAAAGCTGTTTTATCAGAAATACGTGTAGCCTGCTGCATATTATGAGTTACCATAACAATGGTATAATCCTTCTTTAACTCCATCGCCAGCTCCTCGATCTTGGAAGTTGAGATAGGGTCAAGTGCGGATGTAGGCTCATCCATCAGAAGTACCTCCGGCTGAACTGCCAGTGCTCTGGCAATGCAAAGTCTCTGCTGCTGGCCACCGGACATACCCAGTGCGCTTTTCTTTAATCTGTCTTTTACTTCATCCCAGATTGCCGCATCGCGGAGAGATTTTTCTACAATATCATCCAGTTTAGACTTGGAACGGATTCCATGGGTTCTCGGTCCATATGCAATGTTATCATAAATGCTCATAGGAAAAGGATTGGGCTTCTGGAATACCATTCCCACTCTTTTTCTCAGAAGATTCACATCCATATCTCCGTAAATATCTTCACCGTCAAGCTGTACCTTACCGGTGATCACACATCCCTCAACAAGGTCATTCATACGGTTTAAAGATTTCAGAAGTGTAGATTTACCACAGCCACTCGGCCCGATAAAAGCTGTGATTTCTTTCTCCGGAATTGCCATGTTTATATTCTTCAGCGCATGAAACTTTCCGTAATATAAGTTCATACTTTCAACTGTTATTTTTTCATTTCCACTCATTTTTCTTATCCTTTCGCAATTCGTTTGGCAACTGCTCCGGACAGGAAATTGATTACAAGAACAAATGCCAGAATAACAACTGCTGTTGCAGATGCCTGATTCATATGAAGGCCCTCACCTGACAGCACATACATATGAAGTGCCAGAGTACGTCCGGAACCCATCAGGTTCTTCGGTACCTCTGCAACTGTACCTGCTGTATAAATCAGGGCTGCTGTTTCGCCGATCACACGTCCGATGGCCAGGATCACACCTGCCAGAATACCAGGTACTGCTGATGGCAGAACAATGGTGAAGATGGTACGAAGTTTACCTGCTCCAAGTCCAAAGCTGGCTTCACGATAAGAATCAGGAACAGATTTCAGGGCTTCTTCCGCAGTACGCATGATCAGAGGAAGAATCATGATTACCAGTGTGAAAGCACCGGACAGAAGAGAAAGTCCCCAATGCAGTGCTGTTACGAAAAACAGCATACCGAAAAGGCCATATACAATAGAAGGAATTCCTGAAAGTGTTTCTGCTGTAATACGGATCACATTTACAAGCTTACTTCCTTTTTTCGCATATTCTACCAGATAGATGGCTGCAAAGATTCCCAGCGGTGCTGCGATTACAAGTGAAACAACCGTCAGGATGAATGTGTTGATCAGAGAAGGAAGTAAGGAAAGATTCTCTGAATTATAAGTTAAACTGAACAAGTCTGTTGACAGATACGGTACGCCCTTGACCAGAATATATCCGATCAGGAAGAACAGTAATGCAAATGTCAGGACTGCACCTAAAAGGGTAAGCAATGCAAGAACACCTGATCCCGGATGCTTAATATATGCCTTCATCTGATCTGAGAACGAAGACTCATTCTGCTTTTTTTCTTTGGACAAATCAATTGCCGCTGCTGTATCAATTTGCATGTTCTGCCCTCCTGTTCAGTAAAGAAAGACTCAGGTTAATGATAAGAATAAAGATAAATAACACAACTGCTGTTGCGATCAGTGCTTCTCTGTGAAGACCTGTTGCATAACCCATCTCAGTGACGATATTTGCAGTCATTGTACGGACACCTTTCAGGATTCCCTGTGGCATTCTCGGCTGGTTACCTGCAACCATTACAACAGCCATTGTCTCACCGATCGCCCGACCGATTCCAAGCACTACAGCTGCCAGAATACCTGATTTTGCTGCCGGAAGCATGACAAAAAAGATGCTTCTCTCCTTGGTTGCTCCCAGTGCCAGTGAACCTTCGTAATAACTCTCAGGTACGCTGCGGATCGCAGATTCCGTAACTCCGATGATAGTCGGCAGGATCATCATTCCAAGCAGAACACAGGCTGCCAGCATACTGGTTCCTGTTCCGCCGAAAATCTGTCTGATCAGAGGAGCAATAAGAATCAGGCCAAAGAAACCATACACAATAGAAGGTACACCTGCCATCAATTCAATTCCTGATTTCAATGGTCTGTAAATTTTCTTCGGGCAGTAACGTGCCATAAAAACAGAAGTAAAGAGTGCAATCGGCACCCCCAGGAGAATGGCACCTGCAGTTACATAAATACTTGCTACGATCATTGGAAGGATTCCAAAAATATCATTTGACGGCTTCCACTTCGTTCCCAGCAGGAACTTCAGCGGGCCGATTTTCCCGATAGCCGGGACACCATTTGCAAACAGAAATGCACAGATCAGAAATACTGCCAACACTGAAGTACAGGCTGCGATCAGAAATACACATTTCATTGCTTTTTCTTTAAAGTGGTTCATTCATTACACCTTTCTTTCCCTGTATCAAAAATCATAACCTGTCACTTTTGCAATAATTCTCAGAATATGATTTTCAACATGCAAACAGCCCGCCTGCTGTACTATTTCATTCACAGGCGAACTGCTCTGAAACTAAATCTGTTACATTATTTAGCAAGATCTTCCCATGTAGTAGTCTCGCCTGTGTATACAGCCTTTACCTGATTGCTTGTAAGTTCATCAACATCATTGTCTTTGTTTACGATGACTGCGATACCATCTCTTGCGATAACTGTAGCTGTAAGACCAAGGTCTTTCTCTTCATCCTTCAGGTCACGGGATGCCATACCGATATCTACTGTTCCTTCTGCTGCCATGTTTACACCTGTTGTGGAATCACTCTGCTGAACTTCTACAGTTACGTCTTTGTTTACTGCTTCATAGCCTTCTGCAAGTTTCTCCATAACCGGTGTTACTGAAGAAGAACCTGCAACTACTACTTTACCGGAAACTCCGTCTGCTGCTTCATAAGCCTTAGCATCTGCTGCTTCTTTGATATAACCGTTGTCCTCTACGATCTTCTGTCCGTCAGAGCTCATAATGTAGTTTACAAAATCCTTTGCTGCATCGCTTTCTTTATCAGATGTAAGGATGTTGAATGGACGTGCGATCTTGTAAGAATCATTGGAAACATTATCTACAGTAGCTTCTACGCCGTCGATCTTAACTGCCTTTACTGTATCATCCAGAGAACCAAGTGAGATATAACCGATTGCATTTTCATCACCTGCAACAGTTGTCATCATAACAGATGTGCTGTTTGTTACACTTGCTTCATCTGTAGTCATATCTACTTTCTCACCGTCTTTTTCTTCTTCAATTCCAAACAGTTCTACGAATGCTCCACGTGTACCGGAACCATCCTCACGGGATACAACTGTGATGTCTCCGCTTGCTGCACTTACGATTGTTGTGAAAGCTGTTGCTCCGATAACTGCTGCTGTAAGGATTGTTGCGATTTTTTTCTTCATGATAATTTTCTCCTCTTCCCATGAGCCATGTTTTTAATATAAAGTGAAAGGCTCATTTCCTTTTTAATATCTTTATGTTTTATAACTTGTTGCCTCATTTACAAGTGCTATTATAGAAATCCAAAGTTAAATGTAAAACCACGCTAAAGTAAAATCTTTGTAAATTGAAAATTTTTGTGAAGGTTGTAAAAACAGGTTCAAGGTGCTATCATAAACTATATCTTCAAGTCCCCACCCACTGCTTATTACTTTTCGCAAGTCAAGCAGGGGACTTACTTGATTCGGTTAAAATTTATACACAGGAGGATTTTATATATGGAAAATTTAAGATGTGAAAAAGCAGTAGAAAAGAAACATAACGGCTATAACTGTGCACAGGCTGTGGCCTGTTCTTTCTGTAAAGAGGCATCTATGGATGAGGATACACTCAAAAAGATCACACAGGGATTCGGTGCAGGTCTTGGCACTATGGCCGGTATATGCGGAGCAATCTCCGGTGCTGCAGTTGTAGCTGGACTTATTAACCAGGACAAAGCAGGAACCTCTCAGACTGTCCGCTCTGTCATGAATCAGTTTAAACAGCAGAATGGAACTGTAATATGTAAAGACTTAAAGGGTGTGGAAACCGGAAAGGTAATCCGCTCCTGTGATGACTGTGTCAGAGATGCGGTGAAATTCCTGGAAGACGCATTAAAATCAGAAAATTGATTTCAGGCAGATATTCGCAATGCATAAATACCAACGCAAAAGGAGCTATGCACGTATAATGTGCATAGCCTCTTTTATGATTAGCTTGATTAATGCTCCCAGTTCCCAATTAATTTTATATTTGTAATTTACTTTCACTACTTGTTCACAGTCATCTGCTGTTCCTGAACTTTTTTTATTTCTTCCAGAGGCAAGTTCAACATCTTCGAAACTTCTTCTGGAGTTTTTCCACTCATGAGAGCCCCCAGAATCATTCCCTCATGACGGCCTTGCTGTATTCCTCTTTCATAAATCATATCTCCAAATCCTGTCATTTTGCTCGCCTCCTCCTGAAATGGTTCTGACCATTCTATATGTGAATATCTTTGTATTCTCTTTATATCACCAGTAAAAAGCCCTTTCAGATAATCAAATATTCCTTTTTCTTCTGTTTCTTTTCCCAGTCGGATTATAATTACTGTTAAGAGCTCATAATCCTCCTCAGGTTCATCTGCTACCCCTATAATATCCTTCTTCGAAAAAGAGTATTCCGTCAATGTATTCTGCAGTTTCTTTGGTACATCCTCCGCACAAATCCATATGGAGTAACATTTTTCCAACTTTGAATAATCTGTAGTCTGCGTAATAGTACTTAACTGAGATGAAAGGTCTCTGGCCACATAATATACGGCACGTTTTAATATAGGGTATGACGGATTACTTGGACGGTAGCTTTTCTGCGCTTCCATATCAATATGTAAATTCACTCTTATTTTCTCTGTAGATAACTTTGGATTTATTATTTTAAACCGAATATCAAACCTTACCAGTTTCTCCACAAGAGATGAGAGTTCACTGTCTTCTTTTGTTAATCTCAGATCCTTTTCTACATTTGGTATATCACTTACGAAATCATCTTTTGTAATAGAAGAAATGTCTAAGCACTGTAGAATTTCTTCCTGTGAGCACGTTTTAAACTCTGGCACCGTCATCTGCAAAATGGGAACGATAATCTCCTTATTACTCATAAGCTGTTTCATTCCTGCATCATACTCTGCGCCAGTCACTCCAGACGTATATACGTCCATCTTCGTCTCATCACGCATGATTTCTCCTCTCCGGGGAACTGGGACTGTTTTTTCTTTTGTATATGGATATATTAACGTCAACTACCCATCACCTAAAGGTATTGGGCTTGTAACTGCCCAGTCGTAGTAACGGCTTACGCCTCCGACCTTTTATCCCAAATAGACATTGCTGCCTAAAGTGGCGTTACATCATTGGGTGGTTGACAGCACCCTTTGTAGCAGAGTTTACTCTGTTACAACTGTATCAGGTACTTGGCTATCAGCAAGATAGTTTATTCCCATACGATACAGATTCATAGCTCCAATACGGTCATCATTAGACGTATAACCGCAGTTTTTGCAAGTAAACAAATGTATTTTCTTATTACGATTAGACTTTTCAGTATGTCCACAAGCAGGACAGCATTGACTGGTATAACGAGGATCCACCTTTATTACAGAAGATTGATTCTGCTTCGCTTTGTAAATCAGCTTCTGCTCAAGGTCATAAAAGGACCATGATACAGAAACATAGCGGTCTTTTGTTTTGACACGTTCTGTAGCATTGCGAATACCAATCAAATCTTCTAATACAAAGAGAGTATGCTTTGGATTACCGGTGGCGAGTGCCTTCGATACCTGATGGTTAATATCCTGCATCCAACGGTTTTCTCGCTGACCGATAGCTTTTAGTCTTCGTCTTGAGGATGGCGTATGTCGCATTTGAAGTTCTTTACGAAGCCTGGAATAATTAGCCCGTTTCTGTTTAATAGCTTTACCACTAACAAATCCGGACTTATGTTTGCTGTCATAAGTTGCAACAACAAAGTTAATACCTCTGTCAATACCTACAACATTACAAATATCAGAAATATTACTTTCTTCAACCTCATAAGTAACTGGTATATACAGATAGTATTTACCACGTTTATTTACAAGTTTGGCAGTACCAAACCTGTAAATAGAATGGTTAAAATACTTAGACATACCCTCAGCAAAATAAGGAAGTTTCACACGACCATTAAGCGTATTGACGGAAAAGCAGTTTTGAGTTAAAGAATAATCTCTGTTCCAAACCAGGTCGTACTGAGGTTTTTTAAAAGATGGTTTTATCCATTCATTCTGATTTTCAAGAATGGACTTATATCTTGCGATAACCGTCTTAAAAACAGACTGCGCCATTTGTGATTTAAGACTAAACTTTTCTCTTAGAGCAGAGTACAAAATTTTATTGAGTGAGAACTGCTTTAGGTCATGTGTGCGGAATACATAATCTGAAACATAATTACAGGCATCACAATAAACAGACATTGTTTTATTAAGCAAAACTTTATCTGTATCAGTTGCAGCTATCTGAACTTTTGCAGTTATAGTTATCTGTTCCATAAAATGTACTCCTCTTATTGATGCTTCACTAATGATAGTGTATACTAATAATTAGTGAATGTCAATAACTGTCAGAGGTGATTTATGGATTATAGATATAATCGTCATAACAGACGAAAATACAGTCTGAAAGTACATATAGTTCTTGTAACCAAATACCGCAAACAAATACTAAAAGGCTCTATTGCTGATGATGTGAAACAAAAGATTCTCGATATAGCTAATACTCGTGGCTACGAAATAATTGCTATGGAAACAGACAAAGACCATATACATTTTTTGTTAAGTTATGATACAACGGATAGAGTATGCGACATTGTTAAAATTGTAAAGCAGGAAACAACATACTACTTATGGCAAAAGTATAATTCGGTCTTATCAAAACAGTATTGGAAGAAAAAAATATTTTGGTCAGATGGTTATTTTGCTTGTAGCATTGGAGAAGTGTCATCAGCAACTATACAAAAATATATTGAGAGTCAGGGATAATAGATAACGATTTACAAGGCTCCTCCCACCGCCTAAAGGCAGTGGGTTTCCGCCTATGACAAACGAAAGGATTTATTTATGAAAATCTAAGCCTTACAATTCTTCCATAACATTCTCTTGCAAAATCGCCCTTTCCAATTTATGATATATCTATCTGGAACAATAACGGAGGAAGTAATTACCTGTAAATAGTTACGATAAATCTATACGAGGAGAATGTCTATGAAAGTTTTAGTTTACCGCAAATGCAGTACCTGCATGAAAGCCCTGAAATGGCTGGACGAACACAATATCAATTATGAAGAACGGGCTATTAAAGAAGAAAATCCTACTTACGAAGAACTGAAGAAATGGTACGCAAAAAGTGGTCTTCCACTGAAGAAATTCTTTAATACAGGCGGAATGATCTATAAGGAAATGGGATTAAAAGATAAGTTAAAAGATATGTCTGAAGATGAGCAGCTGAAACTCCTTGCTACAGATGGAATGCTGGTGAAACGGCCTCTGGTAATCGGAGATGACTTTGTACTTACCGGATTCAGGGAGAAAGAATGGAGCGAGGCTATGCACATGTGATGTGCGCATAACCTCTTTTTTATAGCTTTCTTATCAATCTTTGCCACATAAAACAGAACAATCAAAAACTCCAGATATGACTGGGAACTTCTGGTTGCCGAAGGTGCTATTCATGCTGTCCGGCTGAAACAGAAATCCAAAACGAAACGAAAAAAATTGCCCAAGGAAATGATGGTGGCATTTGAATAACGAAGGAGTGAGATACATGGAACAATTATTGATTATTGAAGATGATATAGGGTTGAATCAGGGTTTAAGTAAAGCATTGAAAGCAGATGACCGTCAGATTATATCCTGCCATGATCTAAAAGCGGCAAGAGAGCAATTGCTTTGCGGTAGTGTATCCCTAATCCTGTTGGATATCAATCTGCCAGATGGCAGTGGGCTTGAGCTGCTCCGGGAGGTCAAGGAAAACATGCCCGGAGTTCCTGTTATTCTGCTGACTGCCAATGACACCGATCTGGACATCGTAGACGGACTGGAGAGGGGCGCTGATGATTACATTACCAAGCCCTTTTCTCTTTCGGTTTTGCGGGCAAGGGTGAATACCCAACTGCGAAAGCAAGCGTCAAACCATAAAAATGTATCGATCCATATTGATCTATTTCACTTTGACTTTGAGGCTATGACCTTTTATGTGGGAGATTCAAAAGTGGAATTGAGTAAAACAGAACAAAAATTACTGCGTCTGCTTGTTGAAAATCGTGGTCGAACCATGACCCGTGGAGACCTTGTCGACCGGATCTGGACAGATGGCGCAGAATATGTGGATGAAAATGCTTTGTCCGTTACGATCAAGCGTCTGAGGGATAAGCTTGGTGCACAAAAGTACATTAAAACCGTCTATGGAATCGGTTATAGCTGGGTGACAAAAGATGAATAAAACCGGCATTGTGATCATACTGCTGTGTTTTCTGGCGGCGGCAGCTGTTGTGTTATGGGAGCGGAGAAAGGCCAGAAAAACGATGGAAGAAATCGAAAGAATGCTGGACGCTGCCATGACCGGCTCCTTTTCTGAAACCAATTTTGATGAAAGCCGGCAGTCTGCTTTGGAAACAAAGTTTGCACACTATCTTTCTGCCGCAGAAGCATCTTCTCGAAATGTAGCGCAGGAAAAAGACAAAATCAAAACCTTGATTGCGGACATCTCGCACCAGACGAAAACGCCGATTGCAAATCTGCTGTTATACAGCGAGCTTTTGATGGAGGAAACTCTGCCTGCATCGGCGAAGGCAAATGTGGAGGCGCTGTACAAACAATCGGAAAAGCTGCGATTTCTGATCGATTCTCTCGTAAAGCTTTCCAGACTGGAAAACGGGATCATTTCGCTCTCCCCTCAGCAAGCAGCGCTACAGCCGCTGCTTGAAAGTGTGGTAGAACAATATACTGCCAAGGCTTCTGAAAAAGGATTGTCTTTGCAAATGCAGGATACAGATGCTTTTGCTGTATTCGACTTCAAATGGACAGCGGAAGCTCTGGCTAATATCGTAGACAACGCCATCAAATATACAGAGCATGGCACCATTACTCTTTCTGCCGTAAGCTATGAAATGTTTGCAAGGATCGATATATCGGATACCGGTTCAGGCATCCCGGAAAGTGAGCAAGCGAAAATATTTGCTCGCTTTTACCGCTCAAATAGTGTACAGAAACAAGAAGGGGTCGGCATCGGCTTATACCTTGCCCGACAGATCATATCCGGCGAGGGCGGTTATATCAAGGTTGCTTCCGTTCCGGGAAAAGGAAGTACGTTTTCCATATTTCTGCCGAAATAACAACAATTCTATCAAAACTGTTAGATTTCATTTTCTGCCGGAAAGAATGTGGAAAGATTCCTATGCGATAATCTGTATGTATCAAAGGATCATTTCCTTTCATACATACAGAATTTTTCATGGAGGTACTCATTTATGGAAGTTTTACAGGCAAAAAACCTGAAAAAGATTTATGGCTCCGGCAATAACGCAGTTCATGCGTTGGATGGAGTTGATTTAAGTGTAAAGAAGGGCGAATTTGTTGCAATTGTCGGCACATCCGGCTCCGGCAAATCCACGCTGCTGCACATGCTGGGCGGGCTGGATCGCCCTACAAGTGGCACGGTCATGGTGGACGGACAGGATATTTTCTCCCTGAGGGAGGAAGCGCTGACCATCTTCCGCCGCAGGAAAATCGGCTTTGTGTTCCAAGCATATAATCTTGTTCCGGTGCTGAATGTGTATGAAAATATTGTTCTACCCATTGAGCTGGACGGTGGCAAGGTCAATAAGGATTTCGTACAGCAGATTGTACAGACACTTGGGCTGGATGATCGTCTGGATGCCCTGCCCAATCAGCTCTCAGGCGGTCAACAGCAGCGAGTAGCCATTGCCCGTGCGCTGGCGGCAGCACCCGCTATCATTCTGGCAGATGAACCCACCGGCAATCTGGATTCCAAAACCAGCCAGGATGTATTGAGCCTTTTGAAAGTCACCAGTCAAAAGTTCGCCCAGACAATCGTAATGATCACTCACAACGAAGAAATTGCGCAGATGGCAGACCGCATTATCCGTATCGAAGATGGTCGGATCGTCTCCCAGAACTAACGGGAGGTGGCTACGATGAATGTCAAAAACAGAAAATGTATTCGAAAGCTCAGCTTAAAATCTCTTTATGCGAACCGTCGCCGCAATCTGATCGCTATTTTTGCCATTGCGCTGACAACGCTGCTATTTACGTCCATGTTCACCATTGTCTTGTCACTGAACGCCAGCTATGAAACCTACCAGTTTCGGCAGGTAGGCGGCTATGCACACGGCACCTTTAAGGATGTTTCCCCCGAGCAGGCGGAACGCATCGCTGCCCACCCAAAGGTGAAGGCTGCGGGGATACGGAAGGTAATCGGTATCACTGCGGAGGGGGTCTTTGCCAAAGTACCGGCAGAGATCAGCTACATGGATGCCAACTGCACTAAATGGAGCTATGCAACCCCTACTACCGGACGGATGCCCGAAAGCGGCAAAGAGGTAGCCATGGATACGGCAGCGTTGCAGCTGCTTGGCGTAACGCCGGAGCTGGGCGCCGAGGTCACGGTTTCCTATTCCATTACGGACAAGGATCAAACCGCCTTTACTGTAACAGATACCTTTACGCTGGTGGGCTATTGGGACTATGATGAACTAATGCCTGTTCATTACATCAACATCAGCCGTGATTACGCAGATGACATCGAAGCGCAGGCAGTGAAAACAGGTTTACAGCCTTTCCGCACCGATTTGAATGTCATGCTGACCTCCGGCACAAACATTCAAGGGCAGATGGAGCAGGTGGATACCGATCTTGGCTACACATGGGACAGCTATACTGATCCCAACAGCGTCCGGATCGGCGTCAACTGGGGATATACCTCATCCCAGCTGGAGTCGCAGCTCGATCCAGAGCTGATGATCGCCATAGCAGCTTTTTTGCTGCTGGTGATTTTCACGGGGTATCTTATCATCTATAACATTTTTCAGATCTCTGTTGCAGGGGACATCCGGTTTTACGGACTTCTGAAAACCATTGGCACAACGCCCCGGCAGCTCAAACGCATCATTCGCCAGCAGGCACTTCTGCTTTGTCTGATCGGCATTCCGGCGGGGCTGCTGCTGGGCTACGGCATCGGCGCTGTTTTGGTGCCTGTTGTCTTGCACTCCATCCAGTTGAATACAGGCATCACCACCATCAGCACTTCGCCTGTGATCTTCCTTGGTTCTATGCTGTTCGCCTTGTTGACGGTGCTTTTGTCCTGTTCCAAGCCCGGAAAAATGGCAGCCAAGGTCTCTCCGGTGGAGGCTACCAAATATACGGATGTGATGCAGACCAAGAAAAAACGGCGCAGCATCCGAGGAGCAAAGCTCCATCAGATGGCCTTTGCCAATCTGGGACGAAACAAGAAAAAGACGGTACTGGTGGTGTTGTCTCTGGCACTGTCGGTGACACTGTTCAATGCGCTGTGTGCCTTTGTGGGCGGCTTCAGCATGGAGAAGTATGTATCCTCCATGACCTGCGCCGATTTTATCGTCAGCACTCCCGACTATTTTCGTTATAACCCAGCAGATGAATTCATCACGCCAGAACAGATCGGAGAGATCGCAGCAAACACAAAGGCCAGTCTTTCCGGCACGGGATATGCTGTGCGAAAACCCGCATATCTGTGGATGACGGAGGATGCTCTGCGGCAGGACTATGCAAGGTACGAAAGCGCCGAGCAGTTGGACAGCCATATGAGCCGCATGGAGCACCGGGGCAATATGGTGATGGGAGATACCAGAATCGAGGCTCTGGATAACAGTCTGTTTGACAAGCTGCAAGTGCTCGACGGAGATATTTCTCCTATGCTGGAGCCGGACAATAACGCCATTGCCATTGCGGTTTCCTTAGATGACTACGGTAATCTGCTCAATCCTGAATACTACCCCAAGGTGGGAGACACGATCACGGCTACCTATGCGGATGATGTGAAATATATCGACAGCCGCACTGGAAAACTCCGCACCGAAGATACACCGGAGGAGTACCGTCAGAAAAAACTGTATGGAGCCAGAGATGTAGAGTACACGGTCTGCGCCTTGGTAGAACTTCCGAATTCCATGAGTTATCGTTATAGCGGCGTTGGCTATGATGCAGTTTTGTCTGTGGACACCGCACAGAGGGACAGCGGTGGTGCAGCCATTCCGATGCTCTACCTGTTCGACACAGCGGACGAAGCGGACGAGGCCGAAGCAGAGCAATATCTATCGAAGCTCACTGCCGGTGAGTTTTCGCCCTTGATGTATGAAAGCAAGGCCACGGCTCGCTCTGAATTTGCTCAGTTCCGGCAGATGTTTCTTCTGATAGGTGGTATCCTCTGTGCTATCATCGGGCTGGTGGGACTCTTAAATTTCTTCAACGCCATGATGACCGGTATTCTTTCCCGCCGCCGTGAATTTGCTGTGCTTCAGGCTGTAGGAATGACGAACCGGCAGCTCAAAACCATGCTGATCTACGAGGGATTGTTTTACGCAATGTCCTCCGTAGCAGTGGCCTTTATTCTGTCGCTGGCGGTGGGACCTCTTGCAGGAAAAATGCTGGGCAGTATGTTCTGGTTCTTTGAGTATCAATTCACCATTCTGCCTGTCCTGCTGACAATTCCGGTATTTCTTCTGCTGGGGTGGCTGATTCCTTGCATGATGTATGACAACGCAGCGAAATGCAGCGTTGTAGAGCAATTAAGGGATGCTCAATGATTCTCCGCCTGCGGCGGGTCGCCTCAGCGACATAATTTTATACATCAGCACAAAAAATGGCGGGATTTCCCGCCATTTTTTATATTTGTTCTGTTTCGTATAACTTCTTGATTTTTTCCGCTACCTGTTGCAGTTTCTGAGCACGATAACCGAAGATTCTCAACGCCAGATCTCCGGCTGTGAGACGGGTAACACCTCCATCTATTTCCGAATCTTCATCAAGGATCTGCCAGATTTTTTCCTGAAGTTCCAGATTGATTGCTGAATCTGCTGACTTTACACTCCCGGATTCCTGACTGCAACTTTCACCATCTCTGCTGCAGATCTTAGAAAGAAACAGGTTTGCCATATGTGTGTAACCCTCGTACATTCCGATTCCTTCCATGGGCATTTTGTCCGGTTCGTAGCGGGTATTGTCGCGATAGATGAGTTTATCCCCTCTGTACAGCAGGACTTTTGAGGAGAATCTGCGGTACTGAAAACGTTCGTCATGAGCGTTTCGACCACAAGAGATGATCTCCAGCAGGAATAAACGGGAGGTTTCGTCTTCCAGATGGATAGTCATTTTGCTGTCAAAGGCTGACTGTGCGAAAGGAATCACCGGCTGGGGATAATAGTATAATGTAGCGTTTTTGTCTACCTGTACTTCGATGGTCCGGGTGGCTGAGCCTTCGTCCATTTTGTGGATTTTCTCAAAGGACTGGGACAGGACTTCCAGATCTGCGCCTTCCTTTACATGATAGGAAAATTCCTGGGAATCGCCTGCCATAATTCCTGCGGAAGCACAGAGCGGCATAATCTGGATCCCACCGTTTTCTTTTTCGAAAGGCATCATGATCTTGTATGGTGCTGTAAAAGACAGATCTTCCAGAATAGTCCTTCCGTCTTTTAAGGCTGCGCAGGCGCTGATGCGGGATATCTTTCCGAATTTGTTATCCATAGGCATTTTCCTTTACATTCCTTCCAGGAGTACGTTTTTCTTGATCCACTCTACCACTTTATCTACATTCTCATCTCCGCGGATATTTGTAAACTGGAATGGTCTGTCACCACGCATTTTTTTGGAGTCTCTTTCCATTACTTCGAGACTTGCACCTACATATGGAGCCAGGTCTATCTTATTAATTACAAGAAGATCAGAACGTGTGATTCCAGGACCGCCTTTACGCGGAATCTTATCACCTTCTGCTACGTCGATAACGAAGATGGTTGCATCTACCAGCTCCGGACTGAATGTTGCAGACAGATTATCTCCGCCGCTTTCGATGAAAAGAAGTTCAATATCAGGGAAGCGTTCCATCATCTCATCTACTGCTTCCAGATTCATGGAAGCATCTTCACGGATGGCTGTGTGAGGGCATCCGCCTGTCTCTACACCAATAATTCTTTCTACAGGAAGAACGCTGTTCTTTGCAAGGAACTGGGCATCTTCTTTTGTGTAGATATCATTTGTGATGACACCAATACTGTAATCCTTTGCCATCTTTCTTGACAGTGCTTCAATAAGTGCTGTTTTTCCGGAACCTACCGGTCCGGCAACTCCGATTTTTACGTATGACATACCGATTTCCTCTTTTCTTTCTTACGACATATATAATCTGGAATACAGCTTCTCGTGCTGGATTCCTCTGATATCAAATCCAGGTGCAGAGAGACATAAGTCCTCCTCGCTTCTGTTCATGATATCCTTTAATATCTCATCAAACTCACCATAACATCCGCTCAGAAGCTGCTGCCCGGATGTCTGGCTGAGTGGAATTGTTTTTACGCAGTTGGTGACGATTGCAGATGTCTGTGCGTATAGATAATGCGTCAGCGCTTCTTCCAGAGAAATCTGCATTTCCGCACAAAAAACTCCGTAAATACAGCAATGATTTACTGCTTTTCCCTTTCTCGCATCCAGATATTCTCTGAAAATCCCTGTTTCACTGATGGAAAGCCCTAGCTTTTCAATGGTTTTTGCGAAACGGGAACCCATTTTTCTGGCGGCTTCTCTCTGTTCCATAGGAATTCTGGATGCTTCCAGAAGTTCTTCCAGGTACAGAAGTTCCTGCAGGTCTTTTTTCTCTGCGGCTTCGTATGCAAGTCTGGCTGCCAGAAGTTCTGTATATGCAAGATTCCATTTGATTTTGTGAGTAATATACTCTCTGGCTGTGTCTGCATCGTGGACAATTCCACGCTGAATATAAGTTTCAAGTCCCTGGGAATGGGAATATCCTCCGATGGGAAACAGCGCATCATTTACCTGTAAAAGATAGAACTGTTTTTCTGACATGAAGAACCTCCGTTGTTATTAATGATGATGATTATGAATACTTGCAGAAATTCTCCTGTCAAAGTCCAGCTTCAGCACTTCTTTCTCCGCCTGAACTCCATGGATTTTCTGAAGCATAACAAGCATTGGCTCGTTATAGATCGTGATAAACGTATCATTCTCTCCCCAGAAAAGCGGTGCATGTCTGTTTCCGATTTCGTAGCAGACTTTTGCAGACATTTTCTCATGTCCCGGAGTCAAAGAAACACGGATAACTTCGCATGGCGGTGTATTTACCACTACAAGCTTCTCATCATCTGCGTAGATCACATCATCCTGATACAGACCTCTGGCGAGAATGGAATCGTCCATGCGGATTCCCACTTCTGTTCCTTTGTCTGTTATTTTTTTATGTATTTTCTTAAATGCTTCGTGCCATTCAATATCTACATATTCTATTGTTTTTCCTGTAGTATCAAAATCATGAAGCTTTCCTAAAACCTGTTCACACAGCATTATTTTCGACCTCCTGAATCTTACCAAATCTGAAGTAACATCATAACTCCAGGAACCCATGCAGTTACGATTCCTTCAAATACCTGAAGATATGGAACGAATTTTCCCAGTTTTTTTCCGCAGATATCTTCTACGAAAGCAGTTCCCCAGAGAATTGCCCACAGATACCAGATTGCTGCCCAACGCAGATCCGGTGTGATTCCCAGTGCAGTGCTTCCTGTAAATCCCTCGATTGTACCAAAGATTACCGCATTGATGGCTACAAAAGTAGAAAACCATGCAAATGGAATCGGGCTTGCTTTCAGGAATTTACTCAGAGCTACGAAAAGATAGGTAAAGCAGAACAGTAATCCTGTTCCTGCTGCATAATAATTGCCCTGCACCAGATTGACAAAGTTAATAAATAAAGAAAGACCACCTGTAAAGATGTTCATAATGGCGGTTGATTTTCCGTCTACATTGTATAAAGAACACATACCATTGTTGATCAGTACGATTCCTACGAATAAAAGACAAACTCCTAACATAATATTCTCTCCTCTCCTGCCTTTTCAGTATATTTTTCTGTTAAATCTGACAGGACTGTCATTATATTGTTTGGTAAGTTCTTATAAAAGTTCTCACAAAACTCCATAAATAACAGTCCTGCGAATATCATTTTTATGATCAGATAACCAGAATGTAATGGTTTAAAGTTGTTTAGAACAGACTGTAAAGCTGTGTCAGCGGAAGTTTCTCTGCCGGTTTGGAAGTGATCTCTTCGCCGTCAACAGTAACCTTATATGTCTCCGGATCTACAGTCAGTTCCGGTGTTCTGTCGTTAAATACCATATCTTTTTTGCTTATATTTCTGCATCCCTTTACAGGTACTACAGTTTTCTCAAGACCGTATTTCTCTTTTACATTTTCATCCATGGCAGCCTGGGATACAAAGGTCAGGCAGGCTTCATTCTTAGCTTTTCCATGTGCAGCAAACATTGGCTGATAGAGAACCGGCTGTGTAGTCGGAATGGACGCATTTGCATCACCCATCTTAGATGCAATAATCATACCGCCTTTGATGATGATATCCGGTTTTGCGCCAAAGAATACTGGATTCCAGAGAACGAGGTCTGCAAATTTACCTTCTTCCACAGAGCCCACATACTGGGAAATACCGTGTGTGATCGCCGGGTTGATGGTATATTTGGAGATATAACGTTTTACACGGAAGTTGTCATTGTCATGTCCTGCATCTTCCGGAAGTGCACCTCTCTCATCTTTCATCTTACTTGCTGTCTGCCAGGTACGTGTGATAACCTCACCTACACGTCCCATAGCCTGAGAGTCAGAGCTCATCATACTGAAGATACCCATATCATGAAGAACATCCTCTGCTGCGATTGTCTCCGGACGGATTCGGGAATCTGCAAATGCAACATCTTCCGGGATTCTCTTGTCAAGATGATGGCAGACCATAAGCATATCCAGATGCTCATCCAAAGTGTTTACTGTATATGGCATTGTAGGGTTTGTGGAGGATGGCAGTACGTTCGGAGCTGCTGCTGCGCGGATGATATCCGGTGCATGTCCACCGCCTGCACCCTCCGTATGATAAGTATGGATAGTTCTGCCGCCGATGGCTGCAAGTGTATCTTCCACGCATCCACCTTCATTTAATGTATCTGTATGGATGGCAACCTGTACATCATATTCATCTGCCACATTCAGACAGTGATTGATAACTGCAGGTGTTGCACCCCAGTCCTCATGAATCTTCAGTCCCATAGCTCCGGCCTTAACCTGCTCAATGAGAGGAGCTTCGTCTGAACAGTTACCTTTTCCAAGGAAACCTAAGTTCATCGGGTATTCCTCGGCTGCCTTTAACATCATTTTTAAGTTCCATGGTCCAGGTGTACAGGTAGTCGCATTTGTACCGTCTGCAGGGCCTGTACCACCACCGATCATAGTAGTTACACCGCTGTATAATGCACAGTCAATCTGCTGCGGACTGATGAAATGGATATGGGTATCAATTCCACCTGCAGTTACGATCATTCCCTCTCCTGCAAGTGCTTCTGTAGATGCACCCACTGTCATTCCGGGTGTCACACCATCCATGATATCCGGGTTTCCGGCTTTACCGATTCCTGCGATTTTGCCGTCTTTGATACCGATATCTGCTTTTACGATTCCTGTAGAGTCTACGATCAATGCATTGGTAATTACCAGATCCAGATCTCCGTCTTTACTGCAGGTTTTTACAGACTGTCCCATACCGTCACGGATTGTCTTGCCGCCGCCGAACTTTACTTCGTCTCCATAGGTTGTATAATCTTTTTCTACCTCGATCACAAGGCTTGTATCTGCCAGACGTACCTTATCTCCTGTAGTCGGGCCATACATTGCCGCATATTTGCTTCCGGAAATTTTTGTACTCATTATTGTCCCTCCTTACAGAAATCCTTTTAATTTCGCAGTTTCCATGGATGCTGCTTTTGTATCGTCAGTTGCCTGGGCGCGGGTGAGATCATTCAGTCCGAATACTCTCTGTCTGCCGCCTATTTCTGTAAGCTGAACCTCTTTTTCTTCACCCGGCTCAAATCTTACAGATGTTCCTGAAGGAATGTCCAGATGATATCCATAGGCTTTTTCCCTGTCAAAAGAAAGGCATTTATTTACTTCAAAGAAGTGAAAATGAGAACCGACCTGAACCGGTCTGTCGCCTTTGTTTGCCACTGTTACTGTCACTGTTTTCTTGCCTTCATTAAGTGTGATCTCACGATCTGCGGCCATAATTTCACCGATCTTCATGCTCATTCTCCTCCTTACTGAATTGGATTATGTACTGTCACAAGCTTGGTTCCATCCGGGAATGTTGCCTCTACCTGAACTTCACCGATCATATCAGCAACACCATCCATTACGTCATCCTTTGTAAGAATCTTGGTTCCAAGCTGCATCAGCTCTACTACTGTTTTACCATCTCTTGCAAGCTCCAGGAGTTCAGAACTGATATACGCAAGTGCCTCCACGTAATTCAGTTTCAGACCTCTTTCCTTTCTCTCTTTTGCAAGATTTCCTGCCATATGAAGCATTAATTTTTCCTGTTCTTTGGGATTCAGCCTCATGATATTCCTCCTCTCGAATTGTGCGGATTATAATATGCAAAAATCTGTTACTGTTCACTCCGTTCTCAGTAACGTAGCCAAAATTCATTCCAGATTGCCTGCGGCAATGGAATTTTGGCTTGTATGTCTCGGGATTTTGGCGTATTCATGCCAAAACACCTCGCGGGATAGTGGTGTGTGAACAGTAATAAAAATCCTCGCAGTACACAAAAAAGAGCAGGCAATGGGATTCTTTCTCAGACCCCATTGTCTGCTCTTTGTACGAAAATTTTTATATAGGGGATTATAACTTGTGTTTCTTTGATGGTCAAGATGTTTTTTGTGAATTTTTTGTTTTTTACATTACACCAACCATAACACTATCTTCTTTTTGTAACTCGAATTTTATAAAACTTTCGCAAGAAATTCTTTCGTTCTCTTATGTTGTGGCTTTTCAAATACTTCTTCTGGAGAACCGTCTTCTAATATAGCTCCCTGATCAAAAAACAATACCCTGTCACTCACTTCTCTGGCAAATCCCATTTCATGGGTAACTATAAGCATTGTAATTCCCTCTCCTGCCAATTTCTTCATTACATCAAGTACTTCTCCTACCATTTCAGGATCTAATGCTGAAGTTGGTTCATCAAATAAAAGAATTTCAGGATTCATAGCCAGTGCTCTTATAATCGCAACCCTTTGTTTTTGACCTCCGGAAAGCTTTGATGGATAAGACAGTGCTTTCTTCTCCAACCCAATTCTTTTTAACAGTCCTATTGCTTTTTCATCCGCTTCTTCTTTTTTCCATTTTCCTAATCTTACAGGTGCAAGAGTTATATTTTTCAGCACTGTCATGTTTGGAAATAAATTGAAATGCTGAAATACCATTCCTACATTTTCTCGATATTTATCAATATCTTTCCTTTTTTCCAGAATGCGCTCCCCTTCTATAATAATTTCTCCTTCATCTGGTACCTCCAGAAGATTCAGGCATCTCAAAAAAGTAGATTTTCCAGATCCTGAAGGGCCAATAATACAGACACATTCACCTTTTCGTATTTCTATATTAATACCCTTGAGAACCTGCACATTTCCAAAAGATTTTTTCAGATTATGTACACTAATCACTTTGTCTCATTCTCCTTTCCATCTTTTCGAGAAATATAGAGAGTATTTTCACAATCAGATAATACATAATTCCAGCAGTTATCAATGGTATAAACATCTGATAGGTTCTTGATGAAACATAACTAGAAGCTTTGGTAAGATCCATAATACCTACATATCCCAAAATGGAAGTTTCCTTAATCAACTGTATAAATTCATTTCCCATTGCAGGCAGAATATTTTTTAAAGCCTGTGGAATAATAATAAATCTCATTGTATCTTTATATCCAAGTCCCAGAGATCTTCCGGCTTCCTGCTGTCCTTTATCAACTGCCATAATTCCGGCACGTATCACCTCAGACACGTAGGCACCACTGTTAATCCCGAAGCTCACAACTGCTGCCACATATCCCAACCGGCTATGAAAGACAGCAAAATACACGATCATCAATTGTAATACCGAAGGGGTTCCACGAATCACATCTACATATATATGGATAATCCTCGACAATACAGTTTCTTTTTTCTTACGATCGGCATTCAATTTTATCATTGCTGCCATTAATCCAATCACAGTTCCCAAAAGTACTGACATGATTGAAACCAGGAGCGTAACCTGTAGTCCATTCAGGTAATATTTCCAACGGTTATCCTGCAGAAAAATAAATTTGAAAGTTCCAATTATTCCTGTGTTATCTGCTATCTGAACTTGCGTTGTATCATTTTCTCCTGAGAAAAATTTTTCATAAATCTGGTCATATTCTCCATTATCTTTTAACTTTTTCAGTCCCTTATTTACTGTATTTAAAAGTTCTGTATTTCCTTTTTCAATACAATACACTGTATCCTCTTCCGTTCCATCCACTTTCTGATAAACAATATCATCATTCTGTCTGCAGTAAATCTCTGCCATAATAGTATCAATTAAGACAGCATTTACACCTCCGTTTTTCAGTTCCATTACTGCACTTGCAGCGTTTTTAAAGCGGACAACTGTTGCATTTTCAACAACACCATAGTCTGTATTCTCTCCGGATACAATGAAATCACTCTGGGATCCTTCCAAAACTGCTACTCTTTTCCCGGATAATCCAGCAAAATCATACAAAGGTGTTTTCTGACTGCTTACAATACTCTGGGATCCCGTATAATAAACATCCGAAAAATCTACACTTTTTTCCCTTTCTTTTGTTGGTCCTATCGCTGCCGCAATAATTTGAATATTTCCGGTTTCCATAGAACCAACCAAAGAATCAAAGGGCATATCTTTCCATTCCAATTCCAGATTTTCTTCTTGGGCAATTGCTTCCAGAAGTTCATAATCAAAACCCGTGAGATTTCCATCACTGTCCAGATATTCAAACGGTGCATATTCTGCATTCGTTCCGACAGTTATCTTTTCCTTAGCATAGACACTCTGCGTTCTACATGCACATAAGAAAAACAGAGTAAGCATGATGCATGAAAAAATTTTTATTCTCATTTTATCACTCATAGCTGGTCTCCTATAATGTGAGTTTTAGCGTATAAATGTTTCATATGCTTTCATATTCTGTTTATCTGCCCTAGCCGGATCTTTAAAATAGTCAAATTCTGTAATTTCCTGTCCCAGATATCCCTTATATCCATGACGATTGATTGCCTTCAGAAACTCCTCAAGATTATGCGTTCCATCCCCCCAAATCAGATGACCATAAGGATTTCCATCAATAAAATGCATGTGGATAATATCATCTCCAAGTATATCAAACCATTGATCAATTGTTTCACCGGCAACTCCCATTGCTGTGGTATCAATCATCGCTTTCAGATTTGGATGATTTACTTCATCCAGCATTCTTTTTACATCATATACCGTAGTAGCAAGGTTGGATTCCTGCGGACGAAGAGATTCCATTGCCAGTCGGATATTTTTTGTTTTGGCATATTCTGCCAGAACAGACAGCATTTCCCTTGAACGTTTCCAGGCTTCCTCCCTGTCTTCATTCCAATATCCCCATCCTGAATTGATTGCCATTGTTTCTACACCCAATTCTTCACCGGCATCCAGAGCTTTCTTAAAATATGCCATACTTTTTTCAAACTGCTCTTTTTCCTGTGCAGCGAACTGATATTGGTATGTACAATTTTCCGGTGTAATCACCTTCACAGTCAAATCTCTTTCATCAAGAAGTTTTCTGACATGTTTACAGTCAGAATATTCTATATAGCTTAAAAAGAAATGCGGTGTTCCAGGCCATAACTCAATTGTTTTAAATCCGGCTTCTTTTTGTGCATCAAGAAAATATTCCAATGAATAAAATAAATAATGAATATTCATACCTGCCAATTGTTCTCTGTTGATTAATTTCTCCATTTTATCCTCCATGCTTTCTTCTGTTACCTGTTCACAGCTCAATAATACCCATATAATTTCACTTTCCTATTTTTCCAGTTTACTACCCATATATCTATGAAAATCAGGATCTGACGGAATATTCAAATCTATCTTTCTTGCCCGTGATGTCATAACAAACAACATTTGTACAGGCAGAATATATTCCAGAATTGAAAACTCAGGATCGTCTGTAAATTTACAGTTCAGTATATATTTTATATTTTCATCTACCTGTTTGGAATTAATCCCAAATAAACAGTAACCCTGCTTTGTATAATAATCGAACAATTTTTCCATTCGATTTCTTTCATAACCATTAGGTGGAAAAATATATAAAAAGTTAGTTTTTGAAGTGACAGCATTATACATACCATGCATAAATTCTTCTGCCTCATATCCCCTCACCGGAAATCTGCAGGTCTCAGAAAATTTTAATATTCCCTCCAGTAGCAAACTCCTCATTTTATTACCGGAAATAAGTATCATATCTTCATTATCTTTTAGTTTCTCTGATATTTCTGAGCACCAGAGTTTGCTTATCTGCAGAATATTTTTCATATTCTTTATTACAACATCTATTCGCTTTTTATAGTTTTCAGCTTCTTTTTCTGTAATCCTTCCAATGCTTTCGGCAGTATCAATAATCCATATCATCAAAGTCAATACTGTTGCCGTAAAACCTTTGGTTGTTGCACCAGCATCTTCATAACCACATTCAATATATATGTTAGCATCTGCATGTCTGGTAATTTCCGTATCATATTCACCGGTCATTGAAATTGTGACAATGCCGCGCTCTCTAACATCATCCAGTGCCTTTATGACTGCTGCACTGGTTCCCTGTTGTGAAATTCCTGTTACCACTGCGCTTTTTGAAATAAGTTCATAATCCTCTATAAGCATTACTGGGTATACAGGTGTAACCCGTATACCCAGTAATTTCTTTGCAAAATCGGCTACAGCTACTGCTGCATTATAAGAAGATCCTGAACCTGTCAGGTAAATTTCTGATATTTTCTTATCTTTCAGCACTCTGTTGCTGTCCTCAAGAATTTCCTTCTTATTTTCCAATATGTATTGCAGGATATCAGGAGTCTCATATATGTAATCCATTGCATTTCCATGGTACAGCATATATTTTCTCCTCTTTGTCATTCACTCTATATATTATATTTCTAATCCTCGTATGGTTTTCCGTATCCAAAAGCACCATTGAGTGTACATACATGTGCTGCAAATTTAGAAGCTTCTTTTAAAGAAGTACGGATTGCTTCCTGTCTGTCAGTTCCTCTTTTCAGCTGATCAATATAACAATCCATAAAAGAGGTCAAAAAAGAATCTCCGGCACCCATTGTATCTACCACATTGTCAATAAGTGTTGCCGGCTGTGTATAAAACTGTTCACCATCATACATAATGCAGCCTTTAGAACCTCTGGTAAGAGATACCAACTCCGGTCCCAGGGAATGAATAAATTTCAGATGTTCTTTTGCTGCTTCATCATCTCCGTCAAAAGAACAAAATGCATATGTAATGTATGGTGCATATTTTTCATAATATTCTTTGGAAGAGTCATCAGAAAAATCGAAGGAAATTTTTATACCAGCCTCTTTCATAACTTTCAGCTGTGATTCTGTATAGCAATAATTTCCCGTATGCACAAAATCAAATTCTTTCATATATTCAAGGTCAAAACGGTCAAGAATATACGGAGTCTTTCCTCTTACTCCACCTTCATTATAATCCCCAAATATACGGTCTCCATCACGAAGTGTACATTTAGACCATCCGTTTTCTCCTACCAACTGTTTGCACTTTACAGTTTCAATTCCAAGTTCATTTAATACTGAAATTACAAATTCTGCAATGTCATCACTTCCAAAATATCCCATATATGCAGCTCTCTCTACACCAAACATTTTGGAATATGCACACAGATTTACACAGTTCCCGCCTGGATACATCATATGAGAATGTTCATACAGATCAACTACATTATCACCAAATCCCAGTACTTTTGTATTATACTTTACCATTTTTCTTCTCCTTTTTCATCTGGCAGATTCATATCTGCCAGACTTGTTACGAAAGAATATTAATATTCTACAACACCCATGTATCTTCTCATATCAAGAGGATGTCTTCTCTTGTCCTGTAAACCTGTACGATATGCTACTGACATTGCATAGAATACCATTGGGCAGAAGTATTCATTTACGCTTTCGTCAATTGCATCAATTCCAAGTTCCTTAGCATCAATTACTTCATATTTCTTTCCGTATTTTTTCAGGAAAGTAAGTGCTCGTTCATCCATAACTCTGGCTGCACCTGTTCCCATAAGAAGAATGTAGAGATGGTCTTCATCTGTGCATTCGAATGGCCCATGGAAATATTCACCGGAATGCAGATAGCAGCAATCCATCCACTGCATTTCCTGAAGAGAACAGATAGAGAAACCATATGCCTGTGAATAAGAAGCACCAGAGCCCATAATATAAAGGAACGGCTCTTCAAAATATTTCTCAGCAAATACCCATGTACGGTTCTGTACTTTCTTTACTGCTGCACGGACAATACCGTCAGCTTTTTCAAGTCCATCCAGTACAGCTTCATATTTTGTATAAGATGGCTCCTGTAACTTCATCAGTTCATTAAGAACACGCATTACAATTCCCTGCGGTCTTTCTTTTTCATTTGTATCATCTTCCCAGCTATATACGACTGGATTCATATCTTCCTGTGCACAGATAGAATTTGGATTATGTGTCATAGTAATCACTGCTGCACCACGTTCTTTGGCAAGTTTCGCTGCATTTACAGTTTCATTTGTATTACCACCATGAGAGCAAAGAATTACAAGTGCACCCTTTTTCAGAAATTTGGATGGGGATACAATCAACTCTTTTGCTGTAAGCCAATGAGAGTGCATAGTTTCTGATTCTGCATTGATAAAATAGAATCCCGGATAAAGATCCACTAAAGAACCTCCACATGCTGTAAAAAATACATCTTTAATCTGTCCCTGCTCTTCATAGATTTTTTTGATTAATTCTTCTGGTCTGTTCATTTTAATAATCTCCTTTTATTTATATTTTTTATTTTATAGTTTTCTATAATCCTGCTGAAATTGTACAGAATACAATTGCTATAACAGCCATGATCAAAAACATTTTCCAGATAGTTTTCCACCACTGTCCAAATGAAATCTTGCAGATTGCAAGCCCCGCTACTGTTGTTCCTGCTACTGGACTCATAAGGTTTGTCAACTGATTTCCATACTGTAAAGCTGTAACTGCCGCTTCCGGATTTACACCATGAAGGTCACATAAAGGTGCCATGATTGGCATAGATAATGCTGCCAGTCCTGAGGAGGACGGTACTAACAATGTCAGTAAAGACTGAACCACATACATCACTGCCGAGAAAACAACATTATTGGATTTTTCTACCAGTCCACTTAATGCATTTAAAATAGTATCAATAATCATTCCATCCTGCGCAATTACCATGATTCCACTGCAAAAACCAATTACCATAGCTGCAAATGCAATATCCTTTACGCCATTGATAAACTCTTCTGCTATTTCTGTTTCATTCATACCACCAAAGATTCCCATCAGGATTCCCATTCCCAGAAAACACATGGATAATTCATTCATATACCAGCCATTTTTTACAAGTCCTACTACCACTATAACCATTCCGATTACAAAAGTGAGGAGCACCAGCTTCTGACGAATTGTCATTTCCTGATTAAAATCAATATCCGTATTCATTTCTTTTTTCTTGAGCAAATCATCCTGATACGTAATAGACTTTTCAGGATTTTTCTTAATCTTAAATGCTCTCCAGGTTACAAAAGCAATAACCAAAGCCATCATAATCACAAACTGGAGCATTCTAAATACCAGCTGTGGATTTCCCTGAATCCCGGCAATGCCCTGTGCAATCAATACACAAAATGGATTTACTGTAGATGCAGCATAACCAACTGTTGCAGATAAGCAGACTGTCATAAAAGTAGTCATGGAATCATATCCCATTGCAAACATAATTGGCATGATCAATAAATAAAATGGAATCAACTCATCTGACATTCCAAAGGTACTTCCACCCAATCCAAAAAGAACCATTAGAATCGGTATGATCAGAATTTCTTTTGCTCCAAGTTTTTTCACAATCTTCTGAATTCCCATATTCAGTGCATTAGTCTTGGCCATAATCTGAAATACACCGCCGATAATAAAGACAAATGCAAGAACCTCTACCATCTGTTGAATTCCTTTTCCAGGTGCCATAAGTACCTGAGCAATTCCCTGTCTTAAATTTGTTCCATCTTCAAGAACTTTATCTACCGAATGATAAGTTCCTGCTACTGCTACACTTCTTTCTCCTGCAGAAGTTTCCATTACCTTTCGTTCAAACTCACCACTTGGAAGAATCCATGTAAGTATTGCCACTACAATTATCAGGAAAAAAATCAATGTGAGCACATGTGGCATATGAAGTTTGAATTTTTTCTTTTCTTCCATTTTACCTTCCCCTTTTCTTATTGTTTTCTGTCAGATCAGTTTTTTTCTGTCTGACTATTTTCTGTAAAAACGGTTCTTCCGTCCATGATTGTCATTACAACCCTTGCATCCCTGGCATCTACCGGATTAATTTCAAGTAAATTTCTGTCAAACACAGTAATATCTGCCAGTTTCCCTTCTTCTAACGTTCCAAGCACTTCTTCCATACCCAGATTTTTCTGTCCACCGATTGTCCATGCTTTCAGAAGTTCCGGTACAGTAAGAGTATTTTCTGATTGAAATGCTTCAGCACGTCCATCCATGTATCCTCCACAGGAATAATAGATAGATTCCGGTATACTGGTAAGCAGTAACGGTAAATCTGTGGCACCACTTAAATTCATTCCACTGTCTTGCATTTTACGGCGGTTCCAGTAATATTTTCCACGCTCTGTACCTATCGTCTGTTTAATATTATTAATCAGCACATCTGCCGGATCCAGTGACATAATCTGAAAATATAATTCTGCTGTTACCCCAATCCGACCAAGGATTTCCAAATCCTTTGGATCTGTAAACTCCATATCTGTAATTGCATGTCTGTTTTTCAGCTTTCCCTGAACCTTCTTGCATTTCTGATAAATTTCTGTAATTTTTCCTACTGCACCATCTCCCTGTGCATGTAAAGACCATCTGAAATCTTCTGCATCTGCTGCCAGAACGTCTTTTTCAATTTCTTCATATGGAACCGGATCTTTACAGCAGAAATCCTGATTTTCATATGGCTCTTTTAAATCACCCTTATAAGAAGCAATCGTACCATCAGTCATCCGGTTAAAACCACTGAAACGAATCTTATTTCCTGTAAACTGCTCTCTCATTCTGCGGGCATAAACAAGATTCATTCCTTCACCTACAGGCTGTGACATAAAGAAGGTTCTCAGATTAAGATCTTCAGAATCTTCCAGTTCTTTAAGATAATCTGTAAATCCATAGAAGTCATCAAATCCCATTTCCTTTACAGTAGTTACCCCTCTGGAATTCATCATTTTCATATAATCTGAAAATTCCTTTTTAATAAATTCCCGGTCATTCAGATATTCTCTCATGATGCGGTAATAGCTTTCCGGATAACATGTTTCTGCCGAAAACTGATAAATATTTCTGGCTTTCTGATTCATAATACAACAGGAACGATCTGCCGAAAAAATGATCACCGCTTTATTTGGAAATTTCTCTTCCAGCATTTCTTCTCCGTTCTGCCTGTCCCACATCTCCGGATTCCATCCATGCCCCAGTAATGCTCCCTCCGGATGTCTCTTCTGCTCATATTTTCTCAGAATACAGCATCCCTCTTCATTATCTGTCACTTTCGAAAAATCTGCTCCTACATGATAAATTGCATATCCGGTAAAAAATGTATGAGTATCTGTAATTCCCGGCATAACCAGTTCATCCCTGAAATTAAGAACTTCCTGTGCCTGATTCAAAATATCTTTTTCAGGTTTTCCTGCTTTTTTTTCGACAATATGATTTCCACTTAAACACAGATATCCTTCGTAATCTTTCTCATTTATACCGTCAAAAAGATGTTTTGCAATAATCACTTTTGAAAATCTTTTTTTCATTTATCACGTCCTCCTTTCTTGGTTTGTATTATATCATCATATAACGTCATAATACAATATGATCTTTTGGGCAAATCATAACTTTGTGAATTCTTGATATTTTATTCTTTATTTTTTTGTCTATAACACACAAAAAAAGGATTTCCGTTTCTCATTTTCAGAGTATATTTCTGTGCTGAAAACAAGATTTGAAATCCTTCTTTTTATTCAATATAACCTTTCGTGTTTAAACGGTTCTTCACCATCTATTAATATTACATTTTCGTTGTCTATATGGAAATTTTGTAACGTGAACCAGCAATAATTTCATAACTGATATATAAAGGTTCTTCTTTTTCATTATTAATATAGCTTGCCAGAATCATAACAGGTTCTCCTTCATTCATTCTAAGGTATCCTGCCACTGGTTGAGAAACTGTACTGACTTCTACTGTACTTCTCGCTTTTTCAGATTCTTTCATATGATATTCTTTATTGAGAAGACGTGTAAGAGATCCATTTTCCAGCTTTTCCACCTGAAAATCTGGAAGAAAATCGGTTGGAATATAAATATGTTCATAAATAATCGGCAAGTTATCGGCTGACAAAATTCGTTCTATGTGATATATCTTAGTATGTTCAGGTTTAAAAAAATCCTGCTGCCATTCCTGCATTTCCATAATATGACAGGAAATGATATGTGAAGACGGCTTTCTTCCATTTGAACGACACGCTTCAGAAAAACTCATGTTGTTATCATTTTCTATTTTACGATATATTTTGGGTATTTCCACAAAAGTTCCTTTTCCCTGTCTTTTTACAAGAAATCCCTGAGAGCATAACTCTTCAATTGTTCTGCGCACTGTAATCCTGCTGACCTGATAGGCAGCGGATAATTCTCCTTCTGTGGGAATCTGATCTCCCTCCTTATATGTTCCCTTTCGAATCTGATCTTTTATCTCTTTCATTAACTGAGCATATAATGGTAACTGTGATTTTTTATCCAAACTCATTGATGACTCCTTCCATATGCAAACATTATATAATGTTATATTATATCATATTTCTTAGAAAATCGCAAAAAACTGTCAGAAAAAAATCAGAATCCGACATTGTCAGTGAACACGGGAGTTTGACAGTTGAATATAAGAAAAAATGCTTGCAGTCCTTATGGTACCTGCTTTTTTATGTCAAATTTTTTGCTTTATTTTATAGTATTATATAGCATTATTTTCAGAAGTGTGTAGAGGGATTTTCCATGAAAGTAACTACATCAAAATCAAAAAATTCGGAATCCTTTTATATTGCCAAAAGCTATATTAACAATAAGGGAAATGCAAATAAACAAACTTCTTTAAAACCACAGTATGCAAGATATCAGAAATCCGTTTGAGATGCCCAGATAGAACGTGCTGAAAAAATGCTCAGCACCGGTACGATAAAGAAGGAACGTAGGAATCCGAATGATCCTGCTCGATTCATAGGGAAAGTCGCAGCAACTGAAGATGGAGAAACTGCAAAGATCCACAATTATCTGGACACAGAAAAGATCGAACAGGAAGCCTTATATGATGGGATGTATGCAGTAACTACAGACCTCTTAGACGATGACGTAAAAGATATCTTAAAAGTCAGCGAAGGTCGTTGGAATATTATGCCGATATTTTAGAAATGCCGATTTTTGACTTTCTGAAATATTGGATTTATAAGACTTTGTAAATATATCGGCATTTCTCACTATAGAGACGTAATCAGTCATTATTATAGTATTTCATTTGATGAGTATGAGACAATCTATGAGATAAGCGATGTTGATGATGAAGACACGGTATAAACTTAGCGATAGTGACAGTTCCATCTTTAAGGATGATGTGATGTTCAAGTATGCCAATGACGAAGATACTATCAAGCGGCTTTGTGGATTGAAATAAATGCCGATAGTTCATTACTTGTGCCTGACATTGGGTCAGGCATGGAATCTTATAGAAAATTTATCGGCATTTCTAAAATATCGACATATGGGAAATCGAGAAATGTTTCCGTATAATGAAAACTGATTTTGAAACAAAACCATTTTTTCTTCAAGACGATATACGCATAAAAGCCCATTTCCTTATCTGTTTCCTTGCATTAGTGATATATCGTTACCTTGAAAGAGACCTGGAAAATGCCATCAGCTACGAAACGATCTTGGATAAACTAAGAACGATGAAAAGGCCGGGAATAAAATACTATATTCCAAAACAACACAAAAAATCGCCGAACCTCAGTAAAATCAAGAGGTACAGCAATTTTTTTGTTTAGTAACTGTCAAAGACAGGATTATAACTTGTGTTTCTTTGATGGTCAAGATGTTTTTTGTGAACTTTTTGTTTCTTCTTCTATTTCCATTATTCTGCTACAAGTCTGACCAATTTCCCAGATATCTTTGTTTAATTCTCCCCTTGACGATAAGCGCCCCCAAAGGTGTATCATAGTTTTGTGTTAAAGGAGGTAAACTATTATGTTTGAAACATTAGGAGAAAAGGCTGAAGAAAAAGCAATGGTGCAATTCCTTGAACGCTTTACGGACTATCCATTTCTGGTAAAGTTCAAGAATTCCGAATATCCAATCGGAGAGGGAGAACCCACATTTACAGTAAATTTTAAGGAAACAATTCCTCTGGCCGAGCTGCTCAAAAGCACTTCCCTGGCATTAGGCGAGGCTTATATGCGGGGAGATCTGGATATTGAAGGAAATCTTTACGAGGCACTGGATCATTTTCTGGGACAGATGAGCAAATTTTCTACCAATGAATCTGCTCTGAAAAAGATCATGTTCAGTTCTACATCCAAAAAGAATCAGGAAAAGGAAGTCACCAGCCACTATGATATCGGAAATGATTTTTATAAATTATGGCTGGACGAAACCATGAGTTATTCCTGTGGCTACTTCATTCATGACGATGACTCTTTATATCAGGCACAGGTTAATAAAGTAGATTATATTCTGAAAAAATTGCATCTGGAAGAAGGTATGAGTCTTCTTGATATCGGCTGCGGATGGGGTTTTCTGCTGATTGAGGCTGCCAAAAAATACAAAGTACATGGTACAGGAATCACTTTAAGCCACGAACAATATACAGAATTCCAAAAGCGCATCAAAGATCAGGGCCTGGAAGATTATCTTACAGTGGAACTGATGGATTACCGCGATCTGCCAAAGCATGACTATCAGTTTGACCGGGTAGTCAGTGTGGGAATGCTGGAACATGTTGGCCGTGACAATTATCAGCTCTTCCTTGACTGTGTAGAGAAAGTTCTGAAACCGGGCGGATTATTCCTGCTTCATTTTATCAGTGCACTGAAAGAACATCCGGGTGATCCATGGATCAAGAAATATATCTTTCCAGGCGGAACCGTTCCCAGTCTGAGAGAAATCCTGAATCATATGGCAGAGGACAATTTCCACACTCTGGACATTGAAAATCTACGTCTGCATTACAATAAAACTCTGCTCCACTGGGAAAAGAATTTCCGTGAGAATATAGAAAAGGAAAAGACCATGTTTGATGAATCCTTCCTGCGTATGTGGGAACTTTACCTGTCAGCATGTGCTGCAACCTTCCATAACGGAATTATTGATCTGCACCAGATTCTGATGACTAAAGGAATCAATAATGATCTGCCAATGACACGCTGGTATTAAAATAACTGCCTGGATTTTTGTTTTTAAAATCCAGGCAGTATATATATGATATTCCAGTACAGACCAGTAATCCATAGCAAGGGTTCTGAGCTGAATTTCTACCAGTTCTTTCTGTCTGCTCCTCTTCCTTTTTCCTCGGAACCGGCTTCTCACTCTGCTTATCCTGTTTTTTATTCTTTGATTTCTTTTTATTCATGATAGCCTGCACTTTCTGAAAATATTTGTATTTTTTATAATATATCATCTGCAGAGTATTTACATCAAAATCTATGTGATATGCAGGCAAAAGTTACTGGTAAATAAAGCCCGGTATTTACTCACTATTTTAAGTTTTAAGTATCAAGATTTATTCTATTTATAGGATTTTTGCCAGAAATTCTTTCGTTCTCTTATTTTCGAATCCGACGTTTTCAGTGAACAGTAATGAATCATCACAAAATTCATACAAAATGACACAGGATTCCATTGTTTCGCTGCATATCTACATGCTACACTAGAGTGTATCTGAAAAATCATTCCCGCAATCTGCACGCCCCACTTTGCGGTATATTTTGTCCGAATTCGGTTGTCGTAGTCCACTACGACGCCCTCATCCGAACAAAATCTCCCACAAATTGTGACGCACATCTTGCGTAAAGCATTTTTCAGACACGCTCTAGATTACATATCTTATGGGCATTTCGCCCGCAAACAGAAGGATTCAGGCCAGAAGGCCGGGAGGTTTTTATAATGATTATTTACGTTGATGCATCCGTGATCCAGACCGGAAACGGAACAAAAGAAAATCCATTCAAAACTATTCAGGAGGCCGCTGCAAAGGCACTTCCGGGAGATGAAGTCATCGTTGCACCGGGATTATACCGTGAAGCTGTTAATCCGATTCACGCTGGAACGGCAGACAAGCGTATCACCTACCGTTCTGCAATAAAAGGACAGGCGCACATTACAGGAAGTGAAGCTGTCAAAGACTGGGAAAATGTAGAAGGCACTGTATGGAAAGCAGTCATTCCAAACGGAATCTTCGGTGATTATAACCCATTTACTACCCTGGTATCCGGAGATTGGTTTATCGCTACATTTATTGCTCATACAGGAGATGTATATCTAAATGAAAAATCCATGTATGAAGTAACCACTCTGGATAAAGTTAAAAATCCACAAAAAAGTACTATCTCATGGGATCCTGATTTCTCTGTATATACATGGTACGCAGAACAGGATGAAGCCAATAATCAGACAATTATTTATGCAAACTTCCATGAAAAAGATCCCAATAAAGAAAATGTTGAGATCAGTGTAAGAAGAAACTGCTTCTATCCAGAAAGTGAAGGAATCGGATATATCACTCTCTCCGGTTTCCGCATCAGTCAGGCTGCTACTCAGTGGGCTCCCCCTACCGCTTATCAGGAGGGAATGGTCGGTCCTCACTGGTCCAAAGGATGGATCATCGAAGACTGTGAAATCTATGAATCCAAATGCAGCGGTATTTCTCTTGGTAAATATCTGCAGCCTGAAAATGATAACAAATGGTTAAAGTGGAAATACAAAGACGGAACTCAGACAGAACGCGACTGCATCTGCCAGGCTTCCTATGAAGGATGGGATAAAGAACACATCGGTTCCCATATTGTACGCAGATGTGAGATCCATGACTGCGGTCAGACAGGTATTGTAGGACATCTTGGAGGCGTATTCTCTGTTATTGAAGACAACCATATTCATCACATTAACAACAAGCAGAATCTGGCAGGAGCAGAGATCGGCGGTATCAAAATGCATGCTGCTATCGATGTTATTTTCCGCCGCAACCATATCCACAACTGCACCCGTGGTCTGTGGCTTGACTGGCAGGCACAGGGAACCCGCGTTACAGGAAATCTCTTCCATGACAATGCTCTTCCTAATGACTTCGAGGCAGGGGATGACGCTGTCACAAGCGTAGGAGAAGATATCTTCGTTGAGGTTTCCCATGGTCCGACATTAATCGACCACAATATCCTGCTGTCTGACCGTGCACTGAAAATTGCAACTCAGGGTGTTGCCCTTGTACATAACCTGATCTGCGGTGGCTTCGTTTCTGTTGGTATCGGTACAGACAACGGTGCACCTGATATTCCATCTCCGAGATATACTCCATATCACACCAAACACGAAACTCAGGTTGCAGGATTTATGACCATCCTTCATGGAGATGACAGATTCTACAACAACATCTTCGTTCAGAAACCAATCCGTCCTTGTATGCAGGATCTGGCTGATCTTATGGGTAACAATGGAAATATGTGGGATGACTGCAATGTGATCACAGGAACTTTCAAATTTAACGGATATCCAACCTTTGATGAATGGAACAGACAGTTCGAAGGTTACTGCGGAATGGGTTCTGAGACAACAGGCAACTGCTATTATGATCATCTTCCTGTATGGGCATCCGGCAATCTCTATTTCAATGGAGCACGTGCATGGGAAAAAGAAACAGATGCAGTCACAGATACAGAACACACTGTAGATATCTCTGTTGAAGAGAAAGAAGATGGCTGGTATCTGAAGACCAACCTGTATGATATCATCAAAGAAGAAAACGACGGTATCATCTCAACTGAAACACTTGGTATGGCATTCGAACCGGAGCAGAAATACGAAAATCCTGACGGAAGCCCGATTATCTTTAATCAGGATTTCTTTGGAAATCACAGAGATGTCAAAACTGTCGCAGGACCATTTACGGATAAAAAAGCATCTGAGCAGAAGCTCTTTTAACCTGATATCCATATAGTCAATAGCTTTACCATATATAAACCATACATAAAAACAGCTATGAAGAGTACAGATATTTTTATCTGCAGCTCTTGCATAGCTGTTTTCTTATTTTGTCATACTTTTTTATAGCAGTCCTAATAAATAATGCATTTAAGACAGTTCAGCAGAGTGCGAAAGACAAGGAAGATATCTGACGCAGAATTTCACACTCTGATGGGCTGGATTATGATGCATTATTTACTCGGGCTGCTATAGATGCAAGCATTTTTGTAGACTTTCGGATGCACCACAGGCATGTCGGAAAAATATAGCAGGTTGCTGTGATCCAGGCAGTCTGGTCTGCGAAGCAGATGGCTGTGAAGCCAAAAGTTCCTACAAATCCAAGACAGACAACTGTTCTGGCGATCATTTCTGTTACGCCGGAGAAAACGGCTCTGCCTGAATATCCAAGTCCTTGAGTTACCATACGGGCGACATTGAGAATACCAAGACTCCAGTAGAAAAATCCCATACATCTGAGGTATTTGGCAGAGGCATCCAAAACTGCCACCGCACTCTTTCCAACAAACAGCATAGAAAGTGTATGCCCTGCAAAAATCAGTAAAATTCCTGCCGCAATACCATATCCTACTCCCACTGTAATACCACAGCGCAATCCTTTCTTAATCCTGTCAGACTGTCCTGCTCCAAGATTTTGGCTGCAGAATACAGAAGCAGAGGTTGCGATAGCATCAAATGGACACATGGTAAACTGCTTGATCTTCATTGCTGCAGTAAAAGCTGATACATATGTACTTCCAAGCCCGTTGTTCGCAGACTGCATAACCATACTTCCGATAGCTGTGATGGAGAACTGAAGTCCCGTAGGCATTCCCATTGCCAGAAGTTCCTTTACTGCATCCCCTTTTATTGTCCTGTTTTCTTTCTTGAGCCACAGAAGTTTCATTTTGCGGATAATAAAAATAAGGCACAAGATTCCACTGATCGCCTGTGCGGAAATGGTTGCAATGGCAGCTCCGGCACATCCAAGTTTCAGCACTACGATACAGAATAAATCCAGAAAAATGTTCAGAACAGCAGATAACGCCAGAAATATAAACGGTGTCCTGCTGTCTCCCACTGACCTCAAAATACTGGACAGATAGTTATATAAAATCGTAAAGGGAATCCCCAGGAAAATGATTAGCAGATAACTATATGCATTGTCATAAATGTCCTCTGGTACAGATAAAATATGCAGAATCTGAGGACATAAAACACTGCATAATGCTGTCAGGATCACTGCGATTCCTGCACATAGTACAGCTCCATTAAAGATATAATCCCGCATTTTTTCTATTTTCTCTGCACCGAAATATTTAGCTACAGGAACACCAAAGCCTGTACAGCTTCCCATGCAGAATCCCAGTACCAGAAACTGAATACTGCTGCTGGCTCCTACACTTGCCAGTGCTTTTGCGCCAAGAATCTGGCCTACGATCGCAGCATCAATAATATTATAAGTCTGTTGCAGCAAGTTTCCTAATAATAAAGGAAACGCAAACTGTAACATCAACTTCAGCGGATTGCCCTTTATCATAGATGTGGTCATTTCTATTTATCCCTCATTTTCATTCTTCACATGGAGTTCTCTTGGCAAAGTCATGCTTCCATAAGCTCCCGGCTCGGAACTTGATCCAGTTCCCATAGATATGCTGCAGTTCTTTTATTTCTGTTTTGTTTTCTTTTACCTTCTTCAGGCTCACACTGCCTTTTTTCCCGGCTTCTGGTTTTACAAATAATTCCAGACATTCATAGTTTCCTGTGTACATATGTAAAAATCCCCTTTCTGAATTTTGTCTCCGATTCACTATATATCTATAGTACTGACCTTCTGCCGACATAATCTTACTATATCATAGCAAAATCACGAGGAGTTTCAATAAAATATTTTGACATTTTTTTATACTATTTTATCCTGTATGATCCCATATAAAAAGGATGCCGGGAGCAAATCCGACATCCTTTTTACTGTTAACTTATGTTTATTTACAGTAGCCTCGTTATAACTATACGAGAGTATTATAAATTTTCCCAGTTCTCTTTGATTACTGTGCCTTTTTTCTTTTAAAATCATGAAATTTTTTACAATTTATAATAATGCAATCAAGACAGTTCCGCAGACTGCGAAAGACAAGGAATTCCCCGAAACACATTTTCTGCAAAATCCATAACTGCTTCATTTTCTCTGCATGTATCCAGTATTATATTATCCAATGATGCCTCATCAACATATACTGCTTCAATCGGAAGTTTAACCAGTTCATCCATACTTAACAATGCTCCAACCTGCGCATCAAAGCAGGATTGATTTTCTTCACTTTCTTTTTTATCAGTTTTTGTAGTTGCCACAATATGATTGTTTGCAATGTAATTTTCTCTTCCGGAAACCAAACGAATGATTATCGGTTTTACGCCTGCCGGTTTCAGATATTGCTGTTCAATCGTCTCCGAAATGTGATTAGCAATCAGTGAATTGCTACTTCCCTGAATATGAATCAGGCCAAAATCATCCTCTAATCCATTATCATATTCCAGCATCGGAGGCCATGGTTCATGGTCTCTGAGAAAATGATTGGAAGATATGAGATTTTCTCTACAATTTTCCATTATCAGCATTCCCGGATAAAAAGAATGAAATCTGTTTGCAGTTACTGATGATCTAAGAACACCCTTAAGATGTACTATACTTTTTCCTCTTGGAAAAATGTTATTGGAAGTAATCAGAAGTCCTCCAAAATTTTCGGCAAAAATTGTATAACCTCTATAACCAGCCCCCATAAGATTATCTGTTATTTTAGATGCCTGTCCGGCTCCACGAAGTTCTACACAATTTCCACATTCTGCTATAAAATTATCATGAACAGATAATGCATCAGAATTGTAAAGAGTCACTCCATGCTCCAGATAAATAATACCCATGCCTGTAATTCTGAAAGAATCCTGTGCACTGGCTACATAAATTCCTGTTTTTCCATTTAAATATGTATTCTCTGGATCTCCATTTCCGTCATCTACAAAATGGAGTCCATCAATACAGAAATTTTCAAACTCCACGGAACTGATTCTCGGATCTCCCTCTCGTTCCACCAGAAAAGCAGCACCGGATCTTTCATCCCCCTTTAATGGTTCCAAATCTACCAGAATCCTGCTACCGCCCGGCCAGATGTCATGAAGATCCTTCCACTGTTCTTTTGGCACATTATATCGGATACTTGAAGACACAAATCCATGTCCTGATCCTTGGATTTTCAAGTAACTGATGTCAATTTTCACCTGCGTTTTTAAATGATAATCTCCAGACGGAATATAAATTACTGCTCCCGGTTTTCCTCCATCATTTACATTTGTATCCTTCTGTCTGTTCTTGATGTCTGCAATGATACTGTTGATCACTTCTCCGATATCCGTATATGGGTTACCTACCTGCCAGTCAGTGACATCATAATAATTATTACGTTTCATTTCAATACTCCTCCTGCTTTCAGTTCATGTCAAGCGGATATTCGCAATCCGCTCCGCTACTTGATTCAGTTAAAACACTCCTGCAATCCATATGCTTCATAGTCTCTGATTACCGCTCTTCCACCAAACGCAGATATACTTATTGCATCCTGATCATTTCCTGCAAAAATATTATTGGAATGATTATTTCTGTATTGATCTGTAAATATCTCCAGAGAACTCTGATCTGAAAAGATATGTACATCCAGACTTTTTTCGCTGACCTTAAGTACACTTCTGGATGTTCCTACACTCCATCCATCTGCACAGCTTCTGTCTACCAGCAATTCACCATTTTTCAGATCAAAAATACAACGGGATTCTTTTTCTTTTCCGCATCTGAGCTTCAGTTCTACCCTGTCTGCATCAGTTTCTTCAAGATCCAATGTAAATTTCATCTCAAAGCTGATTCCATCTCCTGCTTTTAACTGCTGAGGTGTTTCTGTAATCTGTATTTCCCGTTGCGTAAATTTGTTTTCACGGATTTTTTCCATTTCCTCTACAGGAACAAACGCCAGCGTTCCATCCTTGCACATCCGAACTTCACGAATCACATTAAAAAATCCGCACCAGCCCTCCTGATAAGTAGGTCCCCAGTCCTTAAAGAGAGGCATCCATTCCCATTCATTCGCCCAGGCAACAATCAGACGTCTTCCATCAGGAGCAACCATGGACTGTGGCGCATAAAAATCAAATCCCCAATCCATTTCACCACTGATATGCCAGTCAAATTTTCCTGTTTTGTAATCAAAATCTCCTGTCAGGTATACTGATGTATGATCTCCTGAGCCCATTGGAGAAAAAGTGAGAACATATTTATCGCCAAGCTGATAAAAATCCGGACATTCCCACATGAATCCCCATTCTCCACGGCTTTCTGCCAGCACGTTTAAAAAATTCCAATGATAAAGATCTGCAGATTCATATATCAATGCTAATCCTCTGTTATTACGACTGGCCCCTACAACCATATAATATTTATTTTCATGCTTCCATACCTTTGGATCGCGGAATGAATCCGGCTGAATACCTTCCGGTGCATCAAAGAGAGGATTTCCGTCATACTTTTCAAAATTTATTCCATCTTCACTTATAGCAAGACACTGGCTTTGCTCACTTCCGTTTCCATGATTTGCAGTTGCCGTATAAAATACATATAACTTACCTTCGTGTTCGATTGCACTGCCGGAAAAACATCCACCTTTTTGATAATCATCATACTCTTCACTGGGTGCCAATGCCAGAGGCAAATATTCCCAATGAACTAAATCTTTGCTGACTGCATGTCCCCAATGCATACAATCCCAAAATCCATTATATGGATTAGTCTGATAAAACACATGATACTGTCCGTTAAAAAAGATCAGTCCGTTAGGATCATTCATCCACCCGCTCTGGGGCATAAAATGATAATGCTGACGCATTTTTCCATTTTGAACAATCATCTTTTTACTGTCAATTTCTTTTTGCGCGTTTTCTATTCTTTGTCTCATTAATATTTTATTCACTGGCTTTCTCCATTCTTATTATCCTTTTACAGCTCCTGCTGTCATTCCCTGAACAATGTATCTCTGTGCAAACATTGATAAAATCATTACCGGGAAGCTAAATAAAAATGCTCCTGCACACATCGGTCCAAGGTCAAGATTATACGCTGACAGGAAACCGGCAAGACCTACTGTAAATGTTTTAGCATTCATACTGGTCAGCAACAGAGAAATAAGAAAATCATTCCATGCCAAGAACAATGTAAATATAAAGGCAGTTGCAAGTCCCGGCTTACAAATCGGCAAAATAACCTTTCTGAATGTCTGAAGGCTGGAAGCGCCATCTACATATGCAGCCTCATCCAAAGTAGACGGTACTCCCTCATAAAAACTAAGCATTGTCCACATTACAAAAGGCATGTTTACTGCCGCATAAACAATAATCAATGCAATTCTGGTATCATACAATCCCATATTACAAATAATCTCATAAATAGGTACTGCAATACTGGATGTAGGAATCATTTTCAGACATAAAATCAATACCACCAGCCCTACTGACAGCTTCGCTCCAGATCTCTGAATAGCATATGCAGCCAGTGAACCCAAGATAACTGCAATAATTGTACTGCAAACTGCTGTAATCAAACTGTTCAGCAGATACCCACCCGCGTTCATTCTTACAAATAATTGAGTGAAATTTTCAACCGAAAAGCTTTTTGGAAGAAAAGATGGTGGAACAGCAATTACCTCTGATCCGGGTTTAAACGAACAACAAATTACATAAATATATGGAAGCAGCCAGAATATTGTAATAATTATAGAAATAATAACTGCTATTTTTAGTTTGATACTATTACCTTTCTTCATTTTGGTCTCCTTATTGAATCCTTTTTACTACTGTTTTTCTTTGACAGCTTTTACTTTTTCTTTGGATTCCATAAACTCTGCATAAATACTAATGTAAACACTACAAGAACTATGATAAAGATAACAGCCATTGCACTGGCATATCCTGTATTATTATACTTTACAAGTGTCTTATAAATAATAATACTAATTGTCTCCGATGAACTGTTAGGTCCACCTTCTGTCATTGCCCAGATAATGTCAAAAGTCTTTGCCGCATCTATAATTCTCACTGACAATGCTGTCAACAGAACCGGTTTAATTCCCGGTATTTTTATGTAAAAAATTTCCTGCAGCTTACTTGCTCCATCCATTCTTGCTGCTTCTGACACGCTGGTATCCAATCCCTGAAGGCCAGCCAGAATCATCAGCATCATAAACGGTGTAGTCAGCCATATATCTGCAATACAACAGGCGATCAATGACCATCGGGAATCTGCAAGCCACAAAATTTCACTTGGACTGGATAAGATCCCTATTCTGGTCAGAAACTCATTGACAATACCAAAGTTTGAACTCATCATCAATTTCCAGATAAGACCTGCAACCAGCGGTGCGATCATAAGTGGTGTCATCATTAATGAACGTACTATTTTACTGCCCTTATAATCAAGTTCAAATAATAATGCAAAAATAAATCCCAAAACTGTTTCCACAGATACCGCAATCAAAATATAAATCAATGTATTTTTCAGCTGCTTCAAAAAACCGCCAGCTGTAAATGCTTTAATATAATTATCAAATCCAATAAAAGTTCTGGCTCCTGTAATTCCAACCTTAAAGAAACTGTCAAATACCATTTTAAAAATAGGATAAATCAAAAAGGCACCCATGAAAATCGCGCCAGGAAGAAAAAACAGCAATAGTGTTTTTTTTGATATCAATTTCATAATATTTCCCGCTTTCTTATAAAAATCAAGGGCGATTTACTCCCTGCATCATACATCATAGATTAGTAAATTCATAGTTAGTGTGTTCGATGTCCAGGTAAAATCACCCTTGATTTAATTACATTTTTTATTATTTGGTAGATGTCTGCAATCTGCTTTTTCTTTATTACTTTGTCACTTTACTTCCCAATTGCTTCAATCTCTTCTTTTGCAGATTCAAGGGTTTCTTTCACATCTGCTCCACCAAGACAGGATTCTACAACACCTGTAAGAACCTGCTCTACCTGTGACCAGGTTGAAATCATAGGTCTTGGCTGAGACTGTTTTTCATTCAATGTGTCAAGAACTGCTGTTGTATGCTCATTACCAGCCTCTTTTCCAGCTTCCTCATAAACAGAAGTTCTGCCGGCAATTTTAAGGGTTCCGTTCATATAATCTGCATTATGATCGTACATATATTCTACATATTTCAGTGCCATGTCTTTATTCTCAGAATTTTTCATTACACATTCATACCATGGACCTGTGGTTGCTCCTGCTCCTGCACTGCCGGCAATCATTGGTGCACATCCCACCTTATCTGCTCCAAGTGCCTCAACAGCTGCAGGATACTGATGGCTCCAGTTCAACTGCATTGCAACTTTACCATTATTGAAAAGTTCCTGAGACTCTGTAGAAGCAGTAGCCAGAGAATCTGATGGCGTACAATCTTCATTTGCCATTTCAACCATAAAATCAAGCGCATCCACATATGGCTGATCTGTAATATTTACATTTCCATCCTTGTCATATACTAATCCATCTGCACCGGCCTGGCAGGCAAAATCAAGGAAGGAACAAACTGCGTCAGAACCACTTCCAAAAACTGTTGTTCCGTACATATCGTCTGTTTTCATTTCTTTTGCCAGTGCTTTATATTCATCCCAGGTCTTTGGCACTTTATCTTCCGGAATCAGATCTTTTCTGTAAATAAGAATCTTAGCGTTTACCCACATCGGATATCCCAGAAGATTACCATCTACTGTTCCGCTTTCTTCCAGCGTTGGAAGGAAATCACTGGTATCTGCATCTGTAATTGGTTCGATTGCATCAGCAAAAGCTGCCAGCCATACGAAATCCATGCATGAAACATCATGAGCAGCCTGTCCTGCTTTAATTTCGGTAGAAAGCTTATCATACATACCAGTATAGGCAACAGCATCAACAACAACCTTACAGCCTGTTTCTTTCTCAAAATCAGCTGCTGTATCATTGGCAAGTGCTTCTGCAGGTGAACCACTTTCTACAAGAACTGTAATACTGCTTCCATCGTCTTTTTTCTCACCTGCAAAACAGGGAACTGCCATTCCTGTAAGCATACTTCCAATCACAGTTGCTGTAATTAATGAATTAACAATCTTTTTTCTCATTTTTAATCTCCTATTCTTAAAGATTCTAAATTCCATGATATTAAATATCATGCCGTTCCATTTACATACTGCTTCAACCGCTTTAGATATTCTCCGGAGTAATCTAATTTTACGGGTTAACATTGAGAAAACAGATTTTGTTTTGCAATGTGGAACGCGTTCCACATTGCTTAAAAAAATTATTTGTTTTCTTCGTCTTGTTAATTTTATTATAACCTTTTTATAGTTTTTGTCAATCTGATTATGTGTTTTTTATTTTTTTTATAAATTATGTCCAAATATTTTGTACTTGTCTTTGTTTTTCATCCTTTATTTTGTAACAAATGCACAACTTATGTATGACGTCTGTTTATACTGTTGTTCCGCCTTTACGGAATTCAGGTATTAAAATACTTTTTTTATTTTTCACTTTTTTTCCATTAATTAGCTCACAAAGGCTTTTTACAGATTCCTCTGCCATTCTGTCAATGGGCTGAACAATTGTACTTATTTGCGGTTCTACCAATTCTGTAATATACGTTCCATCATAAGAAACTATTTTTACCTCTTCCGGGATTTTTTTGTGTTGCCTGAGCAATCCATTCATGCATTCAATAGCCAGTCGGTCTACACCAAACACACCATCAAATTTCAGATTTTTTTCCATAACTTCTTCTGCAACCTGATGATAATACTGAATATCCAAACGCCGCCAGTCCAGATCATAACAATAGGTTTCTATTCCCTGCTCATCCATAATTTTTTGAAATTCTGCATGACGATCATGATATAAAGACTCTTTTTCTGCTGTACTTCTGAAATGAAGTATTCTTTTGCAGCCATTACGCAGCAACACTTCTGCTGCCAGGCGTCCACCCATTTTATGGTCCACAGCTACTACCGGAATTTCTTCTCCCAGATATCTGTCAAGCGCAACAATCGGCTTATGAATTTTAGAATACTCACTTTCATCCAAAGAAGACATTCCCGCAATTATCCCATCTACAATATGTCTGTTCAGCAAATCCAGATATTCAGCTTCAGCCTTTACATCTTTCAATGTGTTACATAACATAATTTTGAAGCCGGCTTTGCGCAGTTCCCCTTCTACACAATCAACAAACTCAGCAAAAAAAGGATTGGATACATTCGGTACAAGTACCGCAATTATACCACTTTTTTTATAATACAGATTTCTGGCAAGTTCATTCGGTGTATAATTCAATTCCTTCATAGCAGCTTCTATTTTGGCCCTCGTATCCAGAGAAACATATCCACTGTCATTAAGCATTCTTGAAACTGTTCCCACACCTACTCCTGCCATTTTTGCAACATCTTTAATCCCTGCCATTTTTTCCACACTTTCATATTATGATATTAAATTCCCAAGTTTAAAATTTGTTCGAGCGTACACGATGAGATATTTAAACTTAGAACTTGTCAAACATTAAGAAACAACGATTCAAGTAATGAATCAGCAAATTCCAAATATTTATGATTTCATGACTTCACTTAGAAGATACCTGAAATTCATCATCTAGAGATATACCTTCTGCAAATAAATTATTTTTAATATTATCAGACCCAAAAAATCCAATACAAATACTCCAACAAATATAAATAATATACTACTAATGAGTAGTGTATTATATTTACTATATTCATTCAAGTATTTATAAAAAATTCTTATTCATTCCTGCCAAAATTCACTATTACACCTTACGTAACTAATCGGAATTCCTAGAATGTGTTTGAAAAATGCTTTCCGCAAGATGTGCATCACAATTTGTAGGAGATTTTGTTCGAATAAGGGCGTCGTAGCGAGCTACGGAAAACAAATTTGGGCAAAATATATCGCAAAGTAGGGCGTGCAGATTATGGGAATGATTTTTCAAACACGCTCTAGCAATTATCTTATGGCTTTTATCATGACAAATTTTACAAAATTTTTCATAAAATATCCCAACATTTATACCATCATATTTTTTGTAAAATAAGATGTACCTGGCAAGAGACAGTCAAAACCAATTGTCTCCTGTCAGGTAATTATAGCAGTCCTGGTATAGAATTTTCCCAATATGCTACTCTGCTCAATGCCTTAAGACTTCTTATGCCATTCCATTCACAGTCTTATACTTATACAGCATCTCTGCATGATTCTGCTCCTCAATCTGTATATCAGCCAACAGCTTGCGTACACCACTATCGCCAAAGGCAAATACATCATCATTGTATGTTCCTGACACCAGCTTCTCTGTACCAATACAGTCTGTTGCAAGAAACGCATCGTGTTGTTTATCTTCCGGTGAACTCATAGCTGTATAGACCGCTTTTGGCTGATAATCTCTGCCTGATCTGTCATTACAGTTACATTCAGGCACACTTCCGGAAAGAATCATTGACAAAGACTCATAATGCTTCTGTTCTTCCTGCTGGATATTCCTGAAAAGATTTTTAAGCTCCGGGTCTCTGGCCTGTTCTGCGTATTTTCCATACTTTTCCACACAGCTTTTCTCTTGTGTCTGAAGATCTTCGATTACTGAACGTTCCTTTTCTTTTAAAATCATAGTCTGTTGTCTCCTTTTTTAAGAAATACTGTATTTTGTTACATGAAAATAGTATGGATAAAAAATGCTTTTTTATTCTCTGTATCATGACTTATGACAATTTCAGAGAATATTTTGTGTTACTGTTCACATGCCACTGTCCCGCGAGGTGTTTTGGCATGAATATGCCAAAATCCCGAGACATACAAGCCAAAATTCCATTGCCGCAGGCAATCTGGAATGAATTTTGGCTACGTTACTGTGAACGGAGTGAACAGTAACTATTTTGTTCCAACACCACTGTATCAGAGTGAATTTCTGTTTACTTTATGATATACTTATATGCACGATAAAAGTTTTAAACTTAGGAAGATTTATAATGAAACGAATTGATTTTGAAAACGGAACTGTGACCAACAATATATTAAGCGCTGCGCTTCCCATGCTGGTAGCGCAGATATTGAATCTTTTATACAACATTGTGGACCGTATCTATATCGCCAGGATCCATGATATAGGAACAACTGCACTTGGCGCTGTGGGCTTATGCTTTCCAATCATCATGATCATTACTGCTTTCAGTAATCTCTTTGGTTCCGGAGGTGCACCAATTTTCTCTATCAACCGCGGAAAAGGAGATTCCAGGACTGCTGACATGATCATGAATACTGCTTTCACCATGTTATGTGGAAGTGCTGCTGTGCTGATGCTGATCGGATTTCTTTTTGCCCGCCCCTTACTGACTCTGTTTGGTGCTTCAGATGATGCTCTGGTTTATGCGTATCCCTATCTGATGATTTACCTTCTGGGTACTCTCCCTTCCATGATAGCAACAGGAATGAATCCTTTTATCAATGCACAGGGATATGCCATTATCGGTATGCTGTCAGTAACAGTCGGTGCAGTGGCAAATATTATTCTTGATCCGATTTTTATTTTTGTTCTGAATATGGGGATTAAGGGTGCAGCGATTGCTACTGTCATCTCTCAGATTCTCTCTGCCTTGCTTGTATTTTATTTTCTTCATGGAAAATCAGAATTGAAGGTAAGATGGATTCATATAAATGAGATTTCTGAGTGCACCAGACATGCCAGGGATATCATCAGTCTGGGGTCTGCTGGATTTATCATGCAGCTGACTAACAGCCTGGTAAGTATCTGCTGCAATAATGTTCTTTCCGTGACAGGCGGTGATATTTATATCTCTGTCATGACTATTATATCCAGTGTTCGCCAGATGGTGGAGACGCCTATCCATGCGATCAATGAGGGAACCTCTCCTGTTCTCAGCTACAATTACGGAGCCAGACGTCCTGACAGGGTAAAGAAAGCAGGGGTTGTTCTGATCATTATGGTTCTGATCTATACAGGTATCATGTGGAGCGTCATTCTCATTGCCCCTGAATTTCTGATTGGAATCTTCAGTTCAGATAAATTGTTATTGAAGGATGCCGTTCCTGCGCTGAAGCTTTACTTTGCAGCCTTTATTTTTATGGATCTGCAGTATATTGGTCAGACAGTGTTTAAATCATTGAATAAAAAAAAGCAGGCTATTTTTTTCTCCCTGCTTCGTAAAGTATTTATCGTGGTTCCGCTGACTTATTTCCTGCCCTATGGATTACACATGGGCACAGATGGCGTGTTTATGGCAGAACCGGTATCCAATGTGATCGGTGGTTCTCTGTGTTTTATTACCATGTTGGTTACAATATTGCCTGAATTAAACAAAATGGGAAACTCCCGATAAGCAGAAAAGTCCTTTACATAGCTTCACACATTTCCCAATATAATATTAATCAGGTTCTTATCCAGCATGATCGTCCGGTTCCATGGGTTGAGGATGATTCCCTCAATTTCATTTACCTGTAATGCTGAATGAAAAAGCTGATCTATGTCTGTCAGAAAAGTGGATTGTACGCTTCCGCCGCCTTTCAGTTCTTCCTCAAAGCTTGTAAATGCCGCCCACCAGACTTTTCCATCTCCGGTTTTCACTGTGCCGATCCGGAGTTGGTTGTCTCCTGTGGGCGGTTCTACTGAAAGGATAAACTGGCCGTTTTCTCTCATTCGTCTACGGATTACAGTCAGTGTATGTGCCAGCATTTCCTGAGTGGCTTCCTGCTGCAGAGCAGCGATCGCCTGCTCTATTTTTTCATTTTCCTGAAGACCTTTGTCCTGATTTACATTCTTATTATCGCTCATATTAATATCTCTTTTATGCCTTTCATCGTTTTATTTCCAGTACATTTTCTGAATTTTTCAGCTTTTTGATGGCTTTCTCAGGATTTCATGCGGTGCTTCTATCTCATTTGCCAGCGTATGTTCTGTCAGCTCTGATAACAGTTTCAGCTTCTTATTGAGCAGAGGCCGCATACAGTTCGGAACATGTTCCTGGTGTGCTCTGTGGATTGCCACACATTCCTTGCAGTTTCCGTGATAACGACAGGCCTTCTGGCAGGAACAGTGATCCTTCTCCTTGTATTCTTCACGAAATTCTGCCGCGAATTCCTCCTGCAGACGCAGACCCTCTGCACGGTTTCCTTTATGAAACTCAGCCATTGCGTCTAATTCCTTCTGATTTCCTTCAATCTTCATATGTTGAATTTCCTTTCCCAGCCTTCATTACGGATTTTCTGCTTTACTTAAGATCTCTTTATGCGTTCTCTGCTCTTGTTCTTAATTTTTAATCCTGTTTATATTTCACAGCAGTTCCATATGCGATCACTTCTGCTGCCCCTGACATTACCTGGGAGGAGCCGTATTTCACACCGATCACAGCATCCGCATTCATCTCTTTGGCTTCATCCACCATACGCTTGGTGGCAATCTGTCTTGCCTCATTGAGCATTTCCGTATAGCCTGTGATCTCTCCGCCTACCAGAGTCTTCATCCCTGCCATGAAATCTTTTCCTACATTTTTTGTCTGTACAACTGTTCCCTTTACAATTCCCAGTGCCTCAAACTCTACACCCGGAATGTATTCAATACTTAGAAGCTTCATCCTCTTCTCCTCCTTCAATCTCTTTCATGCGTCCTGCAAGTGCTGCCAGGATTCCTCCGATGATCACAACCGGTATGGCAATCAGGAATATCAGCAGTCCGGTCGGTATGGGATCTTGTGTATTTGCCCACAGCATAAGCCCTATGGTAAATCCCATAAGCAAGATCATAACTACTGCTCCAATGATCGCTCCTGTCCTTCTTTTCTTACGGATATCTGTTTTCTTTATATCCATAAACCTTGCACCCTCTTTCTCCATCTGCTCGATTTCTTCCAGACAGTTCTCGGCATTCAAGGTATCCAGGGACTGATGCTCTGCGATCAGGCGCTCACACATTTCCTGCATTTTCACAAGGCCCTCCCTGCGGCGTTCCAGTTCTCCCAGGTGCTGTTCCAGACAAAACTGCAGGCTTTTCCTCTTTTCAAAAAGAGCTCTCATCTCTTCTATGGAAATATCCATCTTCCGGAATAATTTGATTTCCTGAAGTCTGGCAATATCTGCCGTATGATATTCCCGGTATCCGTTCTCTGCACGCTCCACATTCAGGAGACCCTGCTCTTCATAAAAACGGATATTCTTTCTGGTGATGCCTACCAGCTCTTCCACCTGTTTGATCTTCATACTGCTACCTCTTGCTTTCCTGACAGCAGATATAGCTGATCCGCTGCTCTACTGCCCTGTCTGTGCTTTCTTTATACTGCTTCCACAAGGAGGAAGGTCAAGTATTTTTTGAAAAAAATCGAAAAAAGTATAGCTTCCGGCAGGGGGAATCTTTTAAGTTCCTGTACGGTCTGAACCTCTCATAATTGTGATCAGAGAACTGAACAGCAATAGCATGGGATAAAACAATTTCGGCATAATCTGAAATGCAGAAATCTCACCGCCCAATTCGTTCACTGCTGAGATTGCAACCAACATCTGTGCACCATATGGAATCACTCCCTGGAAAACACAGGAAAAAGTGTCCAGTATGGAAGCTGTCTTTCTCGGTGTAATCCCATACTCTTCTGCCATTTCCTTTGCGATAGGGTTTGCCATTACGATCGCCACTGTATTATTGGCAGTGGCAATATCCATAGTTCCTACCAGAAGTCCCATTCCAAGCTGTCCGCCTTTCTTTCCGCGGAAAATTTTATGGATCCAGCCAAGAAGTGCATCGAATCCACCATACTCACGTATCAGCGCACACATGGCAGCTACCAGAATCGCCACCATACAGGTCTCAAACATTCCGGATACACCGGATCCCATATTTTTCAGGATCTCTACAGGTGTGGTATGTCCTCCGATCAGCATAATAAATGCTCCGGATACGATTCCTGTCAGCAATACCACAAACACATTGATCCCAACAATTCCTCCGATCAATACCAGCACATACGGTATTACCTGAGTCAGATGATAGGGCTGGATCACACGCCCCTGGATTTCTGTCTGAAATGACAGGATCAGAATTAGGATCAGTGTGGCGACGGCTGCCGGAAGAGCAATCCAGAAGTTTTCCCTGAATTTGTCTTTCATCTCACATCCCTGACCATTACATGCAGCAATCGTCGTATCTGAAATAAAAGAAAGATTGTCCCCAAACATGGCTCCTCCCATAACAGAAGCCACACAAAATGCCAGATCAAATCCTGATGCTGTGGAAACTGCTGCTGCAATCGGTGTCAGTAGGGTAATGGTTCCCACAGAAGTTCCCATAGCCACAGACACAAAACAGGCAACTATAAACAGCACAGATACTGAAAATCTGGCAGGTATCAGGCTCAGCATACAATATGCAACACTCTCAGCACTGCTTCTTCCCACAACCCCTACAAAGGAACCTGCAGCAAGGAAGATCAGAAGCATGGTGATGATATTTTTGTCCCCCACTCCCTGTGCCATGATCTCCAGTTTTTTATCAAAATCCAGTGCTCTGTTCTGCAGACAGGCAACCAGGATTGCAGCAAGAAATGCTACTACGATCGGCACATTATAAAATCCCATGGGGATTTCCATCACATACTCAAATAAAATGCCCAGTCCAAGGTATAATACAAGAAATACAACAATGGGAAGTAGGGCAATTCCTTTTCCTTTTTTCATCTTTCATCCTCTTTCTACCATAATCTCTTTATGGTTATATAATCACTCTGCTATTCTATCATACCCACAGCTTTCCTGCCATAATATTTCTCACAGCTTGGGCTGATAACGCATATCCGATACATTGTAAACTGTCACAAAGGCCTTTGGATCTTCATGATTAATGTAAGCCATCAGCTTCTGATATTCTGTTTTGTCTACTATCGTGATGATCTCATTGCGTTTCTTCATATTATAGGCACCTGTCGCTTCATAGATCGTCGCTCCGCTGTGCAGGTCTTTGATAATGAATTTACGCAGTTCTTCCTCTTTCTGAGTGATGACGCAGACACGACGTTTAATATTATGGTCAAAGATAAAGTGATCCAGAACTATTCCATTAAAGTATGTTCCGAGAATACTCAGCACCACTGTTTTCTTATCGTATACAAGTGCTGCGGAAAGAGCCACACACATACCGGAAAGAGACATTGCTTTTCCCAGTTCCATGTGGAGATGTTTGTTCATGATCTTTGCCACAATATCCAGTCCGCCGGAGGATGCATTTCTGTTAAAAAGAATGCTCAGTCCTACGCTGACCACCAGGATATAGCACAGCACATCCAGCTCCTGACTGTTGGTCATAGAGCCAAAATCCGGAAATACTTTCTCAAATAATCCGAGAAATAAAGGCAAAACGATGCTGGTGTAAACCGTTTTTACGCCAAATTCGCGTCCGCAGGTGATGAAGCCAATAATCAGAAGTACCACATTCAAAATCATGGTGATTGCAGACAATGATAAAGGTACAAAGTTTGATAACACGATACCAAGACCGGAGATACTGCTTACAGAGGTATGGCTCGGCACCAGGAAGAAATAAACTGCTGCCGCAATGATCGCTACCGCACCTGTCAGGATCAGCGCTTCCTTTATGATATCTGCATAATTTAGTTGTTTTTTCATAGTTAGGTTTCCTGTCTTTCTTTCCATATTCTTGTTCTATTGTAACATATGGGAAGAGAATGTCCATCAGCAATTACAAAAAGAGGCTGCCTTCCATGACAACCCCTTTGTAAATCCTTATAACCTATAGGACTGCTTTAAAATTCACTTTCATATTTTAGAGCGTGTTTGAAAAATACTCTAATATTTTATCCTAACGGCTCTGTATGTTCTTCAGATAAATAAGCCTTCTGTTCTTCCTCCGGAGCTTCCCAGATTGTTGTTGTAGTTCCATCCTTATCTACATATACTTCTTTTATCTCATCTTTCTTCAAAATATCATGAATATGATCATATGGATAAAAAATACAGCTTACATATTTTTCCCACAGGCTCTGTTCAAAATGGATAGTCATTACGCCTGTTTCCCTGTCTAAGGATGTTCTCCAGCGATAATTTCCTTTTATATTTGTTCTATATGTTACTTCATCTTTATTATCCTCAATAATAGTTATCCCTGCATCTTTGTAGCTGATATATGTGACATGTTTATTCATGAACATGAACACTGCCACAAAGCAAACTATGGTTGCTGCTATGGAAAGCAGAATTGTTTTTATCTTTCTTTTCTTTAAAAATTTCCTGAAATTCTTCAGATCATTTGCTTCATTGCTGCTTTCTTTTGTCTGCACTGAAACCTTCATATCATTTTCAAGGTCTGTCTTTGTCTCATGGTATACCCGCTGGCAGATTTCGCAGTTTTGCAGATGTTCTTCTACAAGTTCTTTTGTGTCATCACTTACCACATCATCAATGTATAATGGCAGAATATCCTGGATCACGTTGCAGTTTATTTTTTCCATGTTACTTTTCCTCCTGACTTATCTGTGCTCTTATCATCTGTCGTGCACGATGGCAGGTTACTCTTGCCCACCCTGCACTTTTCTGATAGCATTTTCCGATCTGCTCAAAGGAGAGCTCACCGTATATCCGCAGGTGAAATACTTCCCTGTAGGGTTCCGGTATCAGTTCTGCATAGCGTTTGAGATTCCGAACTGTCTCATCCTGCACGATCTGATCCAGTACTGCCGGAGATGTATCCTGCATGGAATCCTGCATTATTTCTGAAAATTCTTCGCCTACATAGATTTTATTTCGTCTGCAATAGCGAAAATATGTATTCTTCGCAATTACAAATAGCCATGCGCGGATATCCTTCCGGCCATCAAATTTCTCAATATTATTCATTGCCTTCAGGAATGTTTCCTGGGTGATCTCCTCTGCCAGACTTTCATTTTCGGAAAGTGCCCGGATATAGAGAAAGACATCATGGAAATACTTCCGGTAGATTGTTTCGATTTCTGATTTCTCCATTCCTGCTCCTTGTATTTTTTATTATCCTACTGCATCTTTCGGGATTTTTAATAGCCCGGTCTTCTTCCATTGAATGTCTGAACATGATCCTGATTTTGTTTCATCTGCATTGAATATTCCAAAATATCGTTTCATGATGATCCTCCTGTCTGCTGTATCATTATTTTATCTGATGTCTTTCTATATAACTAAGTCACAGACAGAAGAAACGTTACAGGAAAATTTATATAACCATAAATGATGAAAAAAAGTTCACCAAACTTATACATAAAAAAAGCTGTATAAAATTTCTATACAGCCGCTTATATCCTCTATCTTCCACCTTATACAAGAATTAATATAACGTGCCCTTCCGTAAAGTAATCACTCTGCACTGATGTTTCTTTGTCTTTTTGTTATATCCAATTCCTACTGCAAGGATTTCTCCTGTGTATTTTGCCTTTTCTCCTGCTTTTCCCGAAAAGCGTAAACTATATTTTTTATCTATAATCTGCTGAACAGCTTCATCTGCAGTATGGTCTACCTTTAATTCCAGAATAATGCCTGTATCTGCCGGATTTTCAGGATAAAAAATAAAGTCCACAAATCCAAGTCCTGCCTTGTCCTCTCTCTCCACCCGGTAGCTGTCTCTCGCACAAAGATACACCAGATTTACAATAGAAAATAACTCCACTTCATTATTATAAGAAAGTATCGGCGTCTCCGTATTATGAGCATATTCCAGTATTTCTTCCATAGTAGAAGTATCTTTTTCAAGTGTTGCCTTAAGCATGCGTTCGGACTCTTTTGCCAGTCTGTACACATATCCCAAAGAGGCTTCTTTCTGGAGCATTTCATCAAATTTGTCCATCAGTTCCTTATTCGGAATATAAACTTTTCCCTGATAATAGCTCAGGAAACCATACACTACCATTGCTGACAGAATTTCCTCTCTGGTTGTCAGATTCATAGACGTAGCTGCGTATTCCTTTATCTTAGCCGGAACTCCTTCACCTGATATCATAACTGCAAGATCATTTCTTACTTCTGCTACATTATTTTTTACATAGTAGAAAATTTCATCATAAGGTCCTGAACTTGTCCAGTAGCTGTCAAGATTATTGTTTGTCAGAGAAGCCACTACTGATCTTGGATTGTACATTCTCTCTCCATTTTTAGCATAGTATCCGTCATACCATGTTTCCAGTCCCTCTCTGGTCACATAAGGTGTTTTCTCTTCATTTCTGCATATCTCCAGATACCTTCTGTAAAGCATATCTGTCTCTGATTCAGTAAATCCAAAATCCTCACTGAATTTCTCTTCTGAAGCCATTGTATATTCAATGAACATATTTAATTCAGAACCGCTGGAATACTTGGCAATCGGTAAAATTCCAGTCATGTAGGATAAAGAAACATAGGCATGATCTTTTAACAGATTGCTCAGAAAAGAAATGTAATTCTGTCTGTCTTCCTCGGTAACAAAATTTTTATGAAAAATACAGTCCCATTCATCAAAAATGAAAATAAACTTCTGTCCATTATATTCGATGAAAATGCTCTCTAAAATATCCCACAGAGAGTCTTCCGGATATATTTCTATTTCAGAATATACTTTCAGAAGATCCCTTTTTAAACGTTCCTCAATACGTGTAATGTATTCCATATAGGATTTACAATTTCCCGGCATTTTGCTGAAATCAATATAAATTACATTATGCTGATTCAAATGTTTTCTGTAATCTTTATCTGCTGAAATCTGAAGCCTGTCAAAAACATCACTGCTTTCAACACCTTTACTGAAAAATGCTCCAATCATGTTTGCCATGACAGTTTTTCCAAATCGCCTGGGGCGGGTAATACATATATGTGCATTTCCCTGCTCTGCCAGTGGAATCAATTCCTTCAACAGACTGGATTTATCTACAAAATAAGGTCTGGTATATTCGCTTTTGTATAAAGAATAGGATGAAATACTGTTCAGATATATCCCCATACTGTCACCTCATAAGTCAGGCGGATAAAATCATCCGCTTCGCTACTTGCTCATAAACACCAACAATTTTATGTCATTATGCTTTTTACTCTGTGAATCATCAATACTGATTTTATTTTATCATAATTCTTTTGGGAATTCTATTTCTATATGCGATTTTTCATTTTCATTTTCTCAACAGAAAAACCTCCAGAAACCTTACTGTTGCGGGATATCTTACGTTTGGACACCATGTAGCTGATTATCGACTTTTCTTCTACAAATAATAACTATGACTGCGGATACTTACACTACCTGTTTGACTTTATAATGCAATATTCCTTTGGTCAAAGACACTGCCAACATACCCACAGCTATTACAGCTACAACGTACCAGATACTGTATATGCTGTGCAAAAATCATAACTCCCTGCAATATAAACAGGCAAAGAATCCTGTTGATTCCATGCTTCATATTTTATAGAAATCCCGAATACGCTTGTGAGCATATTTCTCATTCTCCTTTTAACTTAATTTATTTCATTTTAACTTAGTATTTGTTAAAATCAAGTTTTTAAGTTATTATTAGTTTTCAATAAAGGACCGTTATTTTACATCTGCATATGTAAATAACAGTCCTCATCTTCTTTTTATATTATAACTGATTAAAGCTCTTCTCCGTTCGTCCGGATCACATTCTGATACCAGCCAAAGGATTTCTTCTTATATCTCTTACCACTTCCGGTTCCATCATCATTCTTATCAACATAGATAAAACCATAACGTTTCTTTAATTCACCTGTTGTAAATGATACCAGATCGATACATCCCCATGGAGTATATCCCATCAAATCTACGCCATCAATCTCTACCGCTTTCTTCATCTCAGTAATATGTTCTTTCAGATATTCGATACGGTAATCGTCATCACAGGTATGATCTTCCTTCAGAATATCAATTGCTCCGAATCCATTTTCTACTATAAATAAAGGTACTTCATAACGTTCATATAAAGTAACCAGTGCATAACGCAGTCCCACCGGGTCAATCTGCCAGCCCCAGTCACTTGCCTTTACATATGGATTGGCAATTGAATTTGGAGAACTTCCGTCCAGGGATTCTGCAGTATCTTTCTGAACATCTGCTTTCACTGCATTGGTCATATAGTAACTGAATCCAAGGTAATCACATTTTCCTTCTGCCAGAATCTCTTCATCCCCAGACTCCATCACTGGTTTTGTACCTTCTCTTTCCCATTCCTTCTTTGCGAATGCCGAATAATGGCCGCGGATATGTACATCTGAGAAATAATATCTCTCATGCATACACTCTGTTGCAACCATAATATCATCCGGGTTGCAGGAATAAGGATAAAACGGTACGAATGAACACATACATCCGATCTGGAAGTCCGGATTGATCTCATGGCCTTTCTTCACCACCAGTGCACTTGCCACCAGTTCATGATGTGCTGCCTGATACAGGGCTTTCTTCTTATTATCATATTCCGAGAAACGCACTCCTGAATTTGTCCATCCAAAGATGTCTGCCGATGTATTACTCTGGTTATTGATCTCGTTAAATGTCATCCAGTATTTTACCTTATCTTTATAACGTTCCATAACGGTTACTGCATAACGTACAAAGAAATCTATCACCTTACGGTTGATCCATCCGCCGTATTCCTTAGCCAGATGATACGGCATCTCAAAGTGGCTTAATGTGATAACCGGCTCGATACCGTATTTTAACAATTCATCAAACATATCATCGTAAAATTTAAGACCTTCTTCATTCGGCTCTGCCTCATCACCATTTGGGAAAATACGTGTCCATGCAATACTTGTTCTGAAACACTTGAATCCCATCTCAGCCATCAGAGCAATGTCTCCTTTGTATTCATGATAGAAATCCACTGCCACATGGTTCGGATAATACTTTCCTTCTACTACTCCGTCTGTAATCTCACGCATCTTTGTTGCGCTTCCGCCAGTCATAACATCAATGACACTTGGGCCTTTTCCACCTTCGTTCCATCCGCCTTCTAACTGGTTGGCAGCTACCGCGCCGCCCCATAAAAATGTATCTGGTAATGCCATAATTCTTCCTCCTGCACTTCATGCGGAAATCTTTTCAAAGATTTCCGCACTCTTTTTTCTATATTTTTTAAGATAGTTCAAGAAGCTCCACTCCGACAGTTACCTGTCCTTCTGCCTTCATCTCTACATCATTGAATTCGTCACTGTTTGTAACAACAATCGGTGTAGTCACTTCATATCCGGCTTCTTTGATTCCCGGAATATCAAATTCCAGAAGAAGCTGTCCTTTTTTCACCTGCTCACCTTCTTCTACATGGATGGTAAAGCATCTTCCATTCAGTTTTACAGTATCCATACCTACATGAATCAGAATTTCTACTCCGTCTGTACTTTCCATTCCAACTGCATGATGGCTGTCTAATAATCCGACAACTTTACCATCGAACGGCGCATAAACCTTTCCTTCTTCCGGAATGACCGCACATCCTTTTCCCATCATCTCACTTGCAAATACCTCATCGTGTACTTCGCTTAACGGAATGACTGTTCCTGCAAGTGGGCTCTCAATCTTTTTGATCTCTGCTGTCTGTTCCTTCTGCTCCTGTTTTTCACCGGAAAGCATCTCTGTCCCTGTAATTTTTTTTGTTTCTTCTTCACTTTCTTCTGCTTCATCAACCGGATCGTCAAATCCGACAATCTGAATTGCCACGATCGTGATCACAAAAGCAATCACGCATGCCAGTGCCTCCCCGATAAAGGACATCGGTGCATCTTTGCTGATTGCATTTACGATTGTCAGAAGTCCCGGAAGTCCGGCATATGCGTAGTATGCAGAATGGAAGAAACTCATTACAACTGCTCCGACTGCACCGCCTGCACATCCGCAGATAAATGGTTTCTTAAGTCTTAATGTTACTCCATAGATGGTAGGCTCTGTAATACCGAAGATTCCTGTTACTCCGGCTGAAAGTGCCACACCTTTAAATTCTTTATTTCTGGATTTGATAAATACTCCGAATGCTGCAGCTACCTGTGCCACAACAGCGATTGTCTGGAATGCCTGGAATGTATCACAGCCATTCATATCGAAGTTGGCAAGTACGACCGGTGTAATTCCCCAGTGCACGCCAAAGATAACGACTACCTGCCATAATCCACCGATGATCGCTCCTGCCAGTGCCGGTGCAAAAGCTACTAATGCATTGTAACCATTCGCAATTGCATTTGCTGTAATCGCAGATGCAGGTCCGATTACCATGATCGTTGCCGGAACCATGACCACAAAACAGATCAGTGGTGTCAAAAGCGGCTTGGCTGCATCCGGAAGTTTCTTTTCGATAAAATGCTCCAGATAAGAAAGTACCCATACCAGAAGCAGTGGTGGAAGTACGGTAGATGTATAAGTTGTCTCTGATAACTTCACACCTAAGAATCTTACCACATCACCATCTGCGATTCTTGCTGCGATATCTGCCCATGACTGGTTAACCAGTGCACAGCAGCATAAGATTGCAATGTATGTATTACATTTAAAATGCTTTGATGCAGTGATCGCAATGAAGATTGGTAAAAATGTAAATGGCGTCCATGACATGAAGTTCAGCACTTCATAAGTTCCTGTCTCTGCAAATGAAGGTGCCGCCATCGTGATCAGAATCAAGGCTCCCTGCAACAGACCTGCTGCTGCAAGAATGTATACGAATGGTGCAAATACTGCAGACATCGTTGCGATAATACGGTTAACAATGTTCTGCTTAGGCTGTTCGATTTCCTGTGCAGATGCATCCAGATGCAGGGCTTCTGCAACCGAATCATAGACTTCTCCAACATGAGTTCCGATTACAACCTGGAACTGTCCGTTATTTTCCACAACCGTGATAACTCCTGCCAGTGCAGATACTTTTTCTTTTGCTCCTTCCGGCGTCTCTTTTAATACCAGACGGAGTCTTGTCGCACATCTTGTGGCATTTACAATATTCTTCTGTCCGCCCACGACATCGATGATATCCAGGGCAAGCTTATGATAATCTCTTACCTTTGCCATATGAAACTCTCCTTTTCCTTTTTCTGATCCCTGTATCCTCCGGAATCTGTATACCTCTGTATGTTTGTTTAAGAGTTTTTACATGCATGTATCTCTCTTTCTATCTGACAAGTACACTATAAATAATTTATCGTTTTCTTACAATTCTTTTGCTTTATTCTGTTAAATCGTTTCATATTTTTCTTTTTGTTTTTTATCTTTCTCGAAACAATGTTTCAGGCGTAAAAAAAGACATGTTGTTTTTGTATATATTGCACAACATGTCTTTGCGAAATCTGCCTATATCAAAATTTACATTTCCGGTATCACTTCCCGACATTGATCCAGAACATTTACCATAACAACTTTTTGCCCGACTTCTCATATTTATTATTCAATGCAAGATTCTCATCGTATTTCCTGCTGAATTCCATGCCATATAAGATATCCAGCAGATATTTTCCCGAAGCAAAGAACATTGAACTCCAGAACTCTTCTACTTTCTCAGAACCTGCTGCATACAGGAACTCATCCGCCTGTTTTGATACAATCCCGTCACGCACTGCAGAGATTACGATAACTTTCGTACCGCCCTTTCGCAGCATTCCGGCAATCTCTGCCAGTCGTTCATTTTTCCCCGTATGACTGATCAGAATCGCTACATGCCCATCTGCCGGCATTGCTGCATGCAGTCCCTGAATATTCGTCGCGGAATGGACATTCGCCACTTTTCCTGCATGGAAGAAAAGTGAACATCCATAATCTGCCAGATACACATTCATATCATATACGTAAAAGTCCACGCACGATGCATCTGCGATCATACGGCCGATCTTTACCAAATGACTATACGACAATTCCTTCTTTGTTTCTTCAATTGCCTGCCTCTGAACCTGTGTTGCCTTTCTCACCATCGTTACAACGTTCTCACGTTCAGACATCGTTATGACTTCTTCTTCCTCAATCGTTTCATATTGTAATTCCCTGACCAGCTGCAGTTTGAATTCCGGGAATCCCTTCGTTCCTAATTTCTGACAGAATCTTGTCACCGACGCCGCACTGGCAAATGTGGCATGACCAAGTTCTCTGGATGACATCTCTTCAATCTTTTCCGGATGTTCCAGAATATACTTCCGGATATCCTGTTCCCGTTCCGTCAGATTCTTATGTTTTTTCATATCCTGTATCAGCGACATAGACATTCCTCCATCGTCTGATTTGATTCTATAATTGTACCAATTGGTTTCGTAATATGTGCATTCATACCGGCTTTAAATGACTTCTCTTTATCTTCCTCAAATACATTTGCGGTCATGGCAACGATTGGGATATTTGCTTTCTTATTATTCTTTAGAGTACGGGTTTATTATTTAATGGTTACTGAGCAATGACCTGCGTTTCGGTACCCCCCCCCCGCCGCCGGATTTTATGCTTCTTATTGTCTTTTCCAGCGTCTTCATATCAACCGGTTTTGAAATATGGGCATTCATACCAGCCGTCAGAGAATGCTGAATATCCTCTGAGAATGCATTGGCGGTCATGGCAATAATCGGAATTGTCTTTGCCAGCTCATGGGAGCTTCTGCGGATTGCCTTCGTCGCCTCATAGCCGTTCATGACAGGCATCTGTATATCCATCAGGATCATATCATAGTCACCAGGAACAGACTGTTCAAATGTCTCCAGAGCCCTTTTACCATTTTCACAGATTGTACACTCTGCGCCCTCAATCTTTAACAGTTCCGTCAGAATCTCCGCATTCAGTTCATTGTCCTCTGCACATAGGAATCTCATTCCTTTCAGGATATTGCCATCCTGCTCTTCTGTTTCTGCCTGTGAAGCCGGAGAAGCAGATCTTTCTTCTGCGATTTTCAGATCCATAAAAACCTCAAAACAGCTGCCCTGTCCCGGTTCACTTTCTACATCAATGGTTCCGCCCATCAAGTCAACCAGATTTTTGGTGATTGCCATTCCAAGACCGGTTCCCTGTATCTTATTTGTCAGAGAATTTTCTGCACGGGTAAAGGCATCAAAAATCCTGTCCTTGAAATCTGCCGACATTCCCATACCATTATCGCAAACTAAAAAACGATACTTTGCATAAACAGATGAATTTGATTCACATTCCTCTGCCAGAAGCTGAATTTCTCCGCCTTCCTGTGTATATTTTATTGCATTAGACAGCAGATTGCTGAAAATCTGCATCAGATGAACCTGATCCCCATTCACCCACTCATGCCGGATGTTTTCTTTTGTAATTGTAAGAGTCTGCTTCTTTTCATATATCTGAGAACGAAATATAGTATCAAGCTCCTGTATGAAATCCGGAATAGAAAAATCAGAATACTTGAAGACAGTTTTTCCTGCCTCAATCTTACTCATATCCAGAACCTCATTAATAATCCCCAACAGATGCTGTGAGGAAGTGTCAATTTTATCCGCATACTCTATTACCTTGCCTTTATCACCGGCATCATGTCTGATCAAGGACGTAATACCAATGATCGCATTCATAGGAGTACGTATATCGTGAGACATATTGGCAAGAAAACTGCTCTTTGATCTGTTCGCCTCCTGTGCCACCTGAAAAGCATCCTCCGCTGCCTGTTTTGCCTGCCGCAGCTTTGTATTCACTGTTTCCAGTTTGGCATTATTTTCCCGCTCCACGCGAATCGCTTCCTGCTGGTTTCTGTACATGACAAAGGAAATCCCCAGCATAACACAGACAGCTACGATAACCGTAAAGATAACAATAAATACCATAACAAAATTGACAAGTTTTAATGTATTCGTAGCAACATATTCTGCCGGAACCAGAAAGATAAGTGTCCATTCGGCATTTTCCATTCTTTTTAATCCGTAAAAATATTCTGTTCCATCCAGAACTGCATTAGAATAACTGCAGCCTTTTTCTTCCAGTTCCGCCTTTGTTTTCTCAAAGGAAGAATTGTGAAGATACTTCATATTCTGTAAAACAGAAAATACATTATGGCCCTTGATCAGTTCCACCTGATTGCTGTTGAACAGTTTAGATCCATTATCATCCAGTACATACACACTGTTGTTTCCGTTATAAGCTTCGCAGTTAAAATATGGATTCAACTGTTCCATGTCCTGGGCAATTCCAAAATAAAGAATTGAAGTTTTCTTTTCTCCGTTTTGAAGATATATGGGCTCCGGCAGACGATTCAGAAATACCATCTTTGACTGATTGTCTGTCATGGAATCAAAAACAAAACTGGTCTTTTCAGGACTTTCTTCAAAATAATCCAGATCCCGGAAAAGTCCCCTTTTTCCGGATTCTGTATAATATCCGCCTTCTGAATCCACGGCCATCAACGTGATCTTATGATCTGCATATGCTGATAATTCATATTTCTTTTTCATATGTCTGCAGAGTTCATCTGTAGTCTGTATGTTTGCATCTCTCAGATAATTACATTCTTCCGTTACCCGATCCCAGTGGGAATCGATCACATCCTCCAGATTTTGAAACATCTGACGGGTAATCTCTTCCATCTGGTTTAATCGTTCTTCATAGATAATATCCTGGATATAAGTATGATACAGGAAAAAGAATGCAAAAAACATCGCTATACCAGTCATACAACAACCCCATATTAAGTTCCGGTAACTCTTTGCCTTCTGCATCCTTCCCCTCCGCTTATTTCCATTGAGCGTCTGCTTCACTTAAAGTCTTAAATTGCCCAAAAAACTCTTTTGCCGCATCCATACCTACAATACCACTGTCTGTCACTTCCGTTTCCGATGCCAGTTTTTCACTGATTCCGGAAATTGCAACCTGATAAGTCTTTCCATCCTCCAGTTCCATATCTTCAGGATTTACCAACATATATGGATAATTCTTGCCTGTACCAACTGCATCATAACCTTCTTCATACAATGCCTGAATCTGTTTTCCTGTCAGCCTGATTGTTTTAATCGTCTGTGACCAGCCAGTCGGAAGAATGATACATACATCATAGTCTGTAATATTCTTTGCATACAGTTTTCCGCTCACACCATCATTGTTCTGGTTCGTACCATTTCCACTGATCCATGTTCCAAGGGATATAAGAGCAACGTCACTTCCGGTTGCCTCGGCAAAGCATCTGCCCACCAGCTTTGCACAACTTTCCTGTGAAATTTCCTCTGTAGCTGTTGTGATCACTTCCGGCTGATTATTTACCACGCTGTCCTGATCCTCATCCAGCTGATCTGCCACATCCTTTATTGATGCCTTATCCTGCATGAATTCCTGCATTTTGGTTCCGGTATTTACAATCGTATTTTCCCATCCGGAATAAATAAACGGTGTCGTATTCCCTGCATTGATAAAATCCGAAATATCTGCATAGAAGGTGTCATCTGCCTTTGCATCTTTGAAAGGAAGCAGTCCTGCTTTTAATGTACTGTCCGGATACAGGGCACTGGTTCCTTCTACCGTAGACAGCACCTTCATGACTTTTAATGCATCTTCAAGTTTCTCAGGATCATTCTCCAGCTTTTTATTCAATCCATAAAAACGGTTTACATTTAAAATAAATACATTCTTGCTTCCATCTTCAGACAGGTATGGCATCAGACCAAATTTGTCCGTTGTATCTTCTGATTCCATAATGCCATTCTGTGGTCCCAATAGAAACAGTGAATTTCCCTTTATAAAAGCTTCTCTTGTTTTACTATCATCTACCGGATCACTGTTGCTGCAGTCAAGCATACCGAGATTTTTCCATTTCTGGATATATTCCATGCTGTCCATCATGCCTTCCGTGTCACTGACATTTGCCTTTCCTGACAGGTAATCTTTCTGCCACTGCTTTCCAGACATAGTACCAAGGAATCCCGCATCCGCAATATTACATATATACTGGAAGGCTGAACCAGGATACTGAATCTGTGCCATACATAACGTAACTCCTGCTTCTTTTGCCTTGTCTGCAAGTTCTTCAAGCTCTGTAAAAGATGTTGGCAGCTTCCAGCCATGCTTCTCAAGCAGTGTTTTATTATAGGTGATTCCATAACAGTTGTACAAAGATGGAAGCATATAAAGTGCACCCTCATCGGATACATCTTTCAGACGTGATTCCACATAATTATCTGTAAAATCGTATCCTGAGAGATCAATCATCTTATCACTGACATCCACCACATCTGGCTTATAAAAAGTCTGTGTGCAGATGTCCGGAAGATCATCTGCCTCTAACATATTCTGCAGACAGGTTGTTGTATTTGCTCCGCTGTACGGGACTACTTCAAGCTCAATCTCTGGATATGTTTTATGCACTTCTTCTATAAAATTGTCCACTTCCAGATAAGGAGCCATAAAAGTAATTGCTTCGTGCTTCTTTGGTGTTTCATCTGTTTTCCCACACCCTATAAGTCCTGTTGCCGCTATACATGCCAAAATAAGACATGCACTTTGTACTTTTTTGATTTTCATATTTTTCTCTCTTCTCCGATAAAATCATTATGGTTCCGTTTATGAAATAACATCCCTGCTTGCAGGATTCTTCGCCTGCGAAGGGTCGCTTCAGCGACATAATTCCCCTCCGTCGCAGTGCGATCCTGCCCGGAGGGCTTTTTTATGTTATAGGAACATTACGGAGTAATTTCCTATAACATAAAAAAACACCGTCTCACAGACAGCGCACATCATTTCATGCAACTGGCTGCCATTTTACAGGCCCTGTAGCTTTGCGTCACAGACTTTCATCTGCTTTGCCGATCGTCGTTCTATTACAGATTGTAAATTTGTGCAAAATATTGATTTCATTATACTCCTACATTCCACTGTACACAAGAAAAACCTCGCCGCTTTAACGCTAAAAAAAGAACAGCCGATTATATATTCGAACTGTTCTCCTACTTCCGAATTCCACGCAACATTGACATTACTGTTTTCTGCTCATTTGTACTTATAGCAATCCTCTTAAATGCATTATTTACGAGGATTGCTATAGATTGATTATTCCATATTCTTAAAACAACAGCTCCATCTGATCCCCCACTTCAATTCTCGCAGTGACAAGTTCATCCGGTTCTTTCCCTCTTTTGTGTTCAGCTTTCAGATACTGCGTACCGCCCTCCAAATGACCGGCTGCAATGTATTCAGCCGATGGTCTGCAGTATAGTCTTCAGAAGATCTCCCTGAAGATAATAGGTTGTCTCAAAATGAAGATATGATAACGATACCTTATCCCACAACAGTAAAATCTTTGGCAGGAATTCTTCATCCCCATCCCAGAACTGAAGCAACACAGAAAAACCCGGAAGAACAGGCATTTCAAATGTCAGATCCGCCCCTGCCAAACGCTCCGTCTGCTTTCCCCCCAGACAGGTGCAGGCCTGCTTTACCTCTTCCACTTTTCCTGAAAATGCTTTTGCATACTTTTCCACAAAGGGGGCTGTTGACGGACTGCTTCCGGCAGTTACAAACCTGCTCACAGGCTGCCACTGCCCGGTCAAAGGCGGCAGTACTTCCTGTCCGGAGCAACAGAGAAAATCATAAATTGTCATAACAATTGTATATTCTCTGCAATCCGTCCATTCATCATCCGCAACATATTCAATGGCACCATTTCCGCGATCGATCCGATATTCTGTTCCGATATATTTCAAATACAGATATTCTTCATCATGTTTCAATCCATATTTCTCTATCAGCTTATCCTGATCATACTTTAGAAACAACTTTCTTCCCGTATATACCTGTTTTTCATAATTATCCATAATATACTTTATTCCATTTCTTATTTAACCGAATCCGCCCGGCACACTACTCTCTTTTCATAGATATATTCTAGCAAACTGTCTGTCAGAAATCAATTATGTTTTATCGTCTCGGGATTTGGGATAGTTGTATGTGAACAGTAGATAAACAATTTATTGACAAATAACCGACCAGATGTAATAATACCACTCAGAGATAGTATTTGGACTCAAAACTATACTCTGGCTGAAATCACTGGAATCTTATATAAAAACAGCCAGCCGGAACCCGAAAGCGGAAACGGAAGGATGTATGTAATTTTAAAAGATAGGAGCCGGTATTTATGATACAGGAAATCAGATTTCCCCTAATCTATGGAATAACAAGCCATATTTTATGTATCAGAAACAGGACTCAATATACAGGGAATCAATCAGAAGCGTTTCAGGGTCAAAGTGTATCCTGATGCGCTTTTTTTGCAGATCATAAAGGTATATTTCCTTTTTATGGAGCTGCATGACTCTGATTTTTCCCGCAGGAAAGGACTATATAAGATGACAATAGAAATGTTAAAAGGAAAAATCCACAGAGCAACTGTTGTCCAGGCCGAACTGGATTATGTGGGAAGCATTACTGTGGATGAAGAACTGCTGGAAGCTGCCGGAATACTGGAATATGAGAAAGTTCAGATTGTAGATGTGAACAACGGCAGTCGATTCGAGACATACACAATCTGCGGAAAACGCGGAAGCGGTATGATCTGTCTGAATGGAGCAGCAGCAAGATGTGTAAGCACAGGTGACAAGATTATCATCATGGCTTACGCAGAGTATGAGCCTGAAGAGGCACGTACTCATAAGCCTGCAGTTGTATTTGTAGATGAAGAGAATAAGATCAGCAGAGTGACCAATTATGAGAAACATGGTCTGCTGAAAGACATGGCCTGAAAACATTGATATCAGGTTAGAGACTATCATAAGATGAAAGTGAATTCAGAAAAGAGGCTATCTCAAAATCTATGATACCGGTCCATTGACCGAGAAAGAGGAGATAACAATGCAGGTAACAAAAACAGTAGAAGAAACAAAAAAACAGATCAAAGCATGGAAAAAAGAAGGTAAAACTATAGGTCTTGTTCCAACAATGGGATTTCTTCATGAGGGACATGCAAGTCTGATCAAAAAATGCAGAGAGCAGAACGACATTGTAGTTGTGTCTGACTTTGTCAATCCAACACAGTTTGGTCCGACAGAGGATCTTGAGGCATATCCAAGAGATTTCGAGCGAGACAGTAAACTCTGTGAGAGTCTTGGCGCAGACCTGATCTTCTGCCCTGAACCTTCTGAAATGTATCATGATCCCCATGCATTTGTAAGTATCGATACATTATCTGAAACACTTTGTGGAAAAACACGTCCTATCCATTTCAAGGGTGTGTGCACAGTTGTAACCAAACTGTTTCATATTGTAGCCCCGGACAGAGCATATTTCGGACAGAAGGATGCTCAGCAGCTTGCCATCATCCGCAAGATGGTCCAGGATCTGAATTTTGATATAGAGATCGTAGGCTGCCCAATCATCCGTGAGGAGGACGGACTGGCAAAATCCTCCAGAAATACATATTTAAGCGATGAAGAGAGAAAGGCTGCTCTCTGTCTGTCCAGATCCGTAAAACTCGGACAGGAAATCATCCACGCAGGCATTTCCGCAGAAGAACTTCTCGGCAAAATGCGTGCAGTGATCGAAAAAGAGCCTCTGGCAAAAATCGACTACGTTTCCATGGTAGATGCACTTACCATGCAGCCTGTGGAAAAAGCAGATCATAATGTTCTCGTAGCAATGGCTGTCTATATTGGCAAAACAAGACTGATCGATAACTTCAGCTACGAGGTATAATATATGGAAAATATTTTAAAGAAAATCGAAAAAATCAGCAGTTTTGCATCCAGATATATTGGAATCATCATCATTGCCTTTTCATGCCTTGCCTTTTTCTGGAGGGATGGATTTGCATGGATGACAAATTATACGTCTGTTTTTCTGGGTGTGATCATGTTTGGCATGGGACTGACCATACGTCTGGAAGACTTCCGTGCAATTTTTTCCAGACCAAAGGAAGTGATCATTGGCGCAGTTGCACAGTATACGATTATGCCAGTCGTGGCCTGGGTATTGTGCAAAGTCATGAATCTTCCTGCAGATCTGGCTCTGGGTGTGATCCTTGTGGGATGCTGTCCTGGTGGAACAGCCAGCAATGTGATCACCTATATTGCAGGCGGTGATGTTGCACTTTCAGTAGGAATGACAATTGTTTCCACTCTGGCTGCTCCTGTTATGACTCCATTTCTTGTGTACATTCTGGCAGGTGCCTGGGTGGAAGTATCCTTCTGGGCAATGGTACTGTCTGTTGTAAAAGTAATTCTGATTCCTGTACTTCTTGGAATCCTTCTTCGTACACTTGCAGGAGAGCATGTAGATAAAGTTTCAGATGTCATGCCATTGATCTCTGTTGTTGCCATTGTTATGATCATTGGCGGAATCGTGGCCGTTAATGCAGAGAAAATCTTAAACTGCGGAGTTCTGGTCCTTGGTGTTGTTGCAATCCACAATTTCTGTGGTATGATGCTTGGACTCCTTGCAGCCAAAATTTTCCATGTAGAATATACACGGACAACAGCTATAGCTATTGAAGTCGGCATGCAAAACAGCGGACTGGCAGTTTCTCTGGCAGCAGCTAACTTTGCAGCCAATCCACTGGCAACACTTCCAGGTGCTATTTTCAGTGTATGGCATAATATTGCCGGCTCTATCTTTGCAGGGATCCGCCGTTCCGGCGCAGAGAACCAGACACGCACAGGTGAAAATGGTGTGTCTGCAGCATAAATAACAAAAGAACATAGAAAACAGAAAAACCCCGGAAACCTTACGGTTCCGGGGTATCTTACGTTTGTGAGGTTCTTAAAATCTCATTATTTTCTATGATTTTCGTGTCTATATTGTCCTGTATTGCGGATTTTCCAAGCTATATTTCTATTCTCTTCATTTTTTAGTATCAACATGGTATCACAGCCGATTTTTCATGAGCTGTCAACTTTCCGGTTGCAGATTCCCACCTTGACTGTTATAATCGAAACATGGGTGCTATCATAACGGTAGGCGGTTAGTCCTTCAGCAGAGGTTGCTGAGTGCCAGCGGCACTCGTTTTGCAACGACCGAAGTGAAACGGAGACCTGTGACCCTCTGATTACATAGAAACTCGAAAGAGAATCCACTGGAAAGGAGGGCTAAGCCATATGCAGAAATGTCAAAAAATTTTTATTCTACTTTTTGAAGTTTTGACATATCCAATCCATGCCGGATCATCATCAGAATATCCCATTTTTAATTCTATGTACATTAAATTGTTAATCATTCTTATTCTCTCCTGATTCCAAATTTTGCAACATCTCAACAAACTGGAAGCTGTAAACCTGATTGTTTCTAAATTAACTGTGGCATACCATTGATAAACATATGCCATGCCTGTCATTTTTCGCACTAAGTTTCCATCCGTGCATTTCAACGATTTCTTTTGAGAGGGCAAGCCCTATTCCGCTGTTTCCGTTTTGTCCCGTATGAAAACGTTCAAACATATGGGAAAAATCCTCTGTGCTAAGTTCTCCTCCATCGTTCCAGATGGAAAGGACTTGATTTTTCCACGATATTTCGATTTGACTACACGCATATTTTACGGAATTAGTTATCAGGTTAGCAACAGCGTGTTCCAGCTTCTCCGGGTCTCCGTTGACATATCCTTCGTCCAGTTCTAACGATACTGAAAGGTTTCGCCTGTTCACAATTCCTTCAAGCGGCATCAAAATATCTTGAACCAGTGATGCCATTTCTATTGGTTCACACTTTAATGGTTCCGTACCGCTTTCCATTTTTGATAAATACAGGATATCCTCAATAAGTTTACTCATACGCTCCGTCTGAGACACTATCATTCTGCCCGCTTGAGAATAATCGGTAATGACTCCCATTTCAATCTCCTCCGCATATCCGCAAATTGCCATAAGCGGGGTTTTTAATTCGTGAGATGTATTTTCAAAAAAGGTCTTCTGAGCTTTGTCATTTTGTTCAAGTTTTTTCCCGAGAAAATATCCAATGGCAGCACCGAGAGCGGCAATGACAAAAGCATCCAGCAAAACACCAAAACTGATTTCTTTTACGAGTTCTGGTTCGCCGGTAACATCCACATAAGCAAGTAATCTCTCATTGCTGTCTTCGTAATACTCTGTTCTGGCTTTCATATAATAAGTTGCTTCGTTAATTTTTGCCCTTTGCATTTCATCAGACGGGTGTGTTTCATACCAGTCAATAAGTTTCTTCTCTTTGGGTGTCAGAATCTGATATATGTCATCCCTGTTTTCTGAATCTGCCCCCATATATACAAGTGAGGCATAATATAAAGAGCCCGTATCATTTTCAGATTCGTAATTCAAATATTCGTCTGAATTCAAAGTAAAAACGTTTTTAATTGCATTCTCAGCTCTCAGCTCTATTTTTTTATTAAAAACTATGTTCAGAATCAGCAGGCTCAAAAGCATGGCTGCCATAACGGCGGAACCTGTAAGTGTGGCAATTTTATAACGTGTCTTATTCATTACAATCCTCCAGTTTATAGCCATAGCCCCAGACAGCACTAATGCGAACTTTGCTGCCTGCGGTCTTCATTTTCTGCCTGACTCTTCTTACTGTCTCATCGACAACTCTGGTTTCTATCTCCGTAGAATCTATTCCCCATACTTTGTCGAGAATTTCATTCCGGGGGATTGCCGTTCCACCATGTTCCATAAGACATCCCAGAAGCGAAAATTCTGTCATAGTCAGACCAATATCATGCTCTTTCACAATGGCATTATGCTTCTCCCATGAAAAACACACATCACCAAAGGAAATATCTGCCTTTACCGGTATATTCATTTCAACTCTTCGGAACAACGCATTTACCCGGACAACAAGAAGTGACGGCGAAAATGGCTTAATCAGATAGTCATCCCCTCCATACATAAATCCCTTCATATGGTCAGACTCTGAATCCTTTGCCGTCAAAATAATAATAGGAACTGATGATATTGTCCTTAACTTTTTACATATGGAAAGACCGTCTGAACCCGGCATCATAATATCAAGAATAACAAGATCACAGGGCTTCTCCTGAAAAACAGAAAAGAGTGTATCACCATTCTTGTATGCTGTTACCTCATATCCGGCATTGGATAAAAATTCTGTGAGTATTTCTCGTATATCCTGTTCATCATCTGCCAAATAGATTTTTTTTGCCATATCTTTAATCCCACATGAGGGGAGTCCCTCAGAAATTCCGTGAGATTCCCCATATTATATCTTTCAAAATCAGTATGTCTGTATTTTAGTTCCACCTGCTTTCGCTTCAAGAGCGATTGCCTGTGCCTCCAAAGCATCAATCTCATCTGAATACTTCGCATAGCGAGAAGCAAATTCCTCGTCAGAGAGGTTATCAGAGCCGTTATAAATATTGTCATAGATTGCATCAATTTTATTGTAAATACTGTTAAGCTGATTGACTTCATCTTCGCTCAAATTTCCATAGTATCCCTCATACCAACCCGCTTTCTTTTCAAGCGTTTCAATCTGTGCGTTCAGTGATGTAATCTCGTCATCATACTTTGCATAGCGGGCTTCGATCTCATCGTCTGAAAGATCATCGTCCGTCCACACTTCCGCATCAATTTCTTCGATTCTTTCATATGCTTTCTGAAGCTGTTCTGCTTCCTCTGCGGTGAGTTTGCCTGTATCGTACAGAGCATTATACCCATCCTCGGAATATTCATATTCCTCGTTGTCGATCCACCCGGCTTTTTTATCAAGCTCCTCAAGGCGATCCATGAGGGTATCGGTTTCATCCTGATACTGATCGTATCTGGCATAGATATCTTCATCAGAAAGACCATCTGCATCTTTCATTACCTCTTTGTCGATAGCGTCAAGTCGGTCATAAATGGAGTTAAACTCTTCAATCTCCTTCTGAGTGAGAGAGCCATAATCTACATTTGTTTGTGTTACCTCTGATGTAGTCACTGTCTCCTCCTGTGTCTCCTTCTGGGCAGCCATGGCAGGAATACCTGCGGATGTAGTCATTGCTGCTGCAAGTGCTATTACCATTCCTCTTTTGAATAATCTGTTCATCATTTTAGTACCTCCTGATTTTTTATTTACCGGTTGTTCGGTATGGCTAAAGTATAGCTCAGGCAAATGTAAAAATATCCTTAGAACAGTCATGAAAATGTCAAGAAAGTGTAACAGCACAAGATTTCCTATAAACCATATTTACTCTCGCCTCTTAAGGGTTACAATCTTTTTTCAAATACCCAAAATTTTTCTAAATCTGCAATTCCGATTTACCTTCACCTTATTATACCATAGTGCTTTCTAAAGTGCTATTCTAATATATACAAAAGTGTAAAAGAGCGATCTCTTCTCTCACACTCACACATATACCATGTTTTTCAATATAATCTCTTCTGCACTAACTTTTATATTATTCATTAACCCAACCCACTTCATCTGATCCTGTACCTTTAATTCTTCAGTTCTTCTTTTGTTGGTGCAGTTTTGGATTTACTGTATACCTCACGATTTACCATTGCATCCAGCTTTTTCTCTAGACCTTTTCTTATATCATCTGCTTCCTGTTCCTGATCCAGTAAATGATATTTTATAATCTTTCCGAATAACTCCTCTGGAATCATAACGTTTTTCAAGTTCTCACCTTCTTACAATTTATGTAAGGACGCAACACTGCAATGTCTTTACAGATTGCAACCTTGCATTTTAATTCCGCATTTTCTATATACTCTGCAATGTTGCACCCTTAATTTATTCCGGCTTAACTTTATCTAAATCCCAATACCATGAATTACCGATTCGTCTTGCCTTAATTCCAAGCTCCTTTTTTGCATTTTCCAGTGTTCTTTTAGAAATGTTCAACTCTTCTGCCTTATCAAAGATTTCACTGCTTTGCACAGAAGCTGATGTTTTTGCCAGTTCCAGTTTATTTACCTTTGGGGCAATTCCACCAAGCACCTCATCTGCTGTGATTTCATAGTCACCTATCCACTCAAATCCTGTTTCTGTCAGGTGAAATGCTTTGGAATGCCCAAATGCAGCCAGATTATTTTTAATCTGAACCACTGCTCTTAAATCCGATTCTCCCTCTATTCTTCCTACCAGTAATACGCTTCTGGCTACCGCAAAAAAGTCAATCGAACCCATTCCTCTATGTGCAGCTTTATTTCCCCCAGCTTTATTCATGTGTCCGATTAATAAAATTGCACATTTATACTTTTCTGCCAGCAAGCTCAATCTTTTTGTCATATCCCTTGCTTCATTTGCCCGGTTCATATCCATTGTTCCTCCAAGGTATGCCTGAATCGGATCTAAAATAAGCACTCTCGCACCAGTCTGTTTGATAGCAGATTCCAGTCTCTCATCAATCATGAATCCAATGAACTCTGGTATGAACTGGATATAAATAATAAACTTCCCAGTGATATAGAAACAGAAACACAGAAATGGTATGCCGGACTTCGCTTTTATGGAAATAATCCGGAACATTCTTTAAACGCAGATATGTGTAATTTTCTTGCTGATCTGCAGGAGAACAGAGAAAGCCTGGAATCTTATTTCACAGGCAAAGATATGTTTGATATGTGGAAAAAGCAGACGTTGGAATACTACACTTCCAAACCTGTCACCCATAAAGAAACTGAAGAACTGGATTTTGAGACACGAATCCATAAACGAGATGAACTTTTAACACAGAAATTTTCCAATAACGAACAGAAATAGTATCATAACAGTATCACAGCCAGATTTTCATGAGCTGTCAACTTTCCGGTTGCAGATTCCCACCTTGACTGTTATAATCGAAACATGGGTGCTATCATAACGGTAGGCGGTTAGTTTAGTCCTTCAGCAGAGGGTTGCAGAGTGCCAGTGGCACTCGTTTTGCAACGACCGAAGTGAAACGGAGACCTGTGACCCTCTGATTACATAGAAACTCGAAAGAGAATCCACTGGAAAGGAGGGCTAAGCCAATGAGTATTGTGGACTTTATTGCAGTCGTGAGCTTCGGCATCACCTGCTTTTGTGCCGGATACACATTCGGCAAAGATAATAACAAGACACAAAAATAACCGCCCCAGCCTCGCAAACTGAACGGTTATTTTTAATCAATTAAGTATGTGGACTAACCGTCTATCGGTAGCACTCTTTTTCTATAATCATATTAGCACGCATGTGTGAAAATGTCAAAAATTTTCTTCATTCTTGGTTATTAATCTCCTTGATCAACTGTACTGCCTTCTCTGCATCATCGGTTTTCACAAATATATCCACACCATATATTCCAAATCCTGGTGCCCCATGCATTGCAACATTCGCACCTGCTTCCTGAGAAAAAGCTACTATTCCATTTTGCTTTAACATTTCTACAAGTTGTTCTGTCTCTACTATATTCTGTGCATTATAAATTTTTATCCATTCTACCTTAGATAGGGAAATTTCCTTTTTCTCCTGAACATTTGACGAATTCTGGTTTCTTTTTCGATTAATAAATGCCAAGAGCCTAAGAATAATAAATGCCACAATAGTAATACCAATCAGAAATCCCAATGCTAATCGTGTTATCTGTGTTTCTGTAGCTCCCATTCTGAATAAGCATACACCATAGATGACTGTAAAAATTCCTGCACATATCACACTGGTGAAAAAATCTCGCCATATAGTAGCACTTTTTGGCAAACATTTATCCCATATTCCATTGTACACCATAATAGAGGCGTACAGGATTCCTCCTACCAAAGCAGTTGCTGTCTCTCCTAAAACCAAGCGAATATCCACAGTTAATAACATCTGAATAATAATCGCTAACACACTAATCACAAACATTGATGCAA
>NZ_JAJCGT010000060.1:0-14323 GCF_020553185.1 Blautia sp. MSK18_10
CTTTTTGTTAGACCCTTAAGACTAACTAAGGGTATAGATTATCTAAATACCATTGCGGAGTGAACAGTAACGAATTTTTATAATCTGTATTTTGTAATAAAAAACAGCAAAGGAGTACCCGGATTCCCATCCGATACAGCTCCTTTGCTGTTTTTTCAGTTAAAATGTAAATTTATCCGCAAAATATGCATCCAGTTCATCAATCTTCACACGAACCTGCTCCATAGTATCACGGTCGCGGATTGTAACTGCTCCGTCGTTTTCGGACTCAAAGTCATAAGTTACACAGAACGGAGTACCGATCTCATCCTGTCTTCTGTAACGTTTACCAATGTTTCCACGATCATCATATTCACAGTTATATTTCTTGCTTAACTGCTGATAGATCTTCTCTGCACCCTCATTAAGCTTCTTGGAAAGAGGAAGCACACCGATCTTAACAGGTGCAAGTGCCGGATGGAAATGAAGGACAGTACGAACGTCATTCTTCTCTGCATCCAGAACTTCCTCATCATATGCGCTGCACAGGAATGCAAGTACCACACGGTCAGCACCCAGTGACGGCTCGATTACATATGGGATATATTTCTGCTTCTTCTCATCATCAAAATATGTCAGATCCTGTCCGGATACATTCTGATGCTGAGTCAGGTCATAATCTGTTCTGTCAGCGATTCCCCACAGCTCGCCCCATCCAAACGGGAACAGGAACTCTACGTCTGTGGTAGCCTTGCTGTAGAAGCTTAATTCTTCTGCGTCATGATCACGGTAACGAACTTCTTCATCTTTTAATCCAAGAGAATATAACCAGTTCAGGCAGAAATTCTTCCAGTATGCAAACCACTCAAGGTCTGTATCCGGCTCACAGAAGAATTCAAGCTCCATCTGCTCAAACTCACGTGTACGGAATGTGAAGTTACCCGGTGTGATCTCGTTACGGAAAGATTTACCGATCTGACCGATACCAAATGGGATTTTCTTACGTGATGTTCTCTGAACATTCTTGAAGTTTACAAAAATACCCTGTGCTGTTTCAGGTCTTAAGTATACTGTATTCTTGGCATCCTCTGTAACACCCTGGAATGTCTTGAACATCAGGTTGAACTGACGGATATCTGTAAAGTTATGTTTGCCACATGTAGGGCATGGTACATTGTGATCTTTGATGAAGTTCATCATCTCTTCCTGAGACCATCCGTCTACAGAGCTCTCAAGTTCAATGCCATTCTCCTGGCTGAAGTCTTCGATGATCTTATCTGCGCGGAAACGTTCATGACATTCCTTACAGTCCATCAGAGGGTCAGAGAAGCTTCCCAGATGTCCGGATGCAACCCATGTCTGCGGGTTCATCAGAATTGCACAGTCAACACCTACATTGTATGGGGATTCCTGAATAAATTTCTGCCACCATGCACGTTTTACGTTATTCTTTAATTCTACACCAAGATTACCGTAATCCCATGTGTTTGCAAGACCACCATAGATTTCGGAACCCGGGTAAACAAATCCTCTTGCCTTTGCCAGCGCAATGATTTTGTCCATTGTTTTTTCCATGACTATTCTCCTCGTTCTTTTTATAAAATGCGTGTAACTGTTCATATCCGTCAGGCAATTTGGTTCACAATCCATTCCGCTATTTGATTAACGTAATAAACAGCTACAATTAACGTTATTATAACTGTATCTGATTTCTTTTTCAAGGTATCTCAGCTCATTATTTCCAGAATTTCCAGACTTTTGAACCGTTTTTCAGTGTTCGCAGCAATATAGGTATGGATATGACGTTCCAGTTCATGGAGTACTTCTTCTGTAACAGTAAATGTATAAAGCTTCCCAAGAGAAGCAGTTACTATGTACTGCATGGCATATAATGCAGGTGCTGAGATTCTCTTTGCATCATTTACATGTCCCAGACAGGCTTTATCCAGAATACCATGATTCTGCTGAGAAAAGAAAAGCTCTTCTCCCTCCACAGGCTGTCTTTCGCAGCACACACAATGAAACAGTGAAGGACACAATCCCTGTGCAGCCATCATACGAAGTTCAAAAATACACCTCACCAGCCTGTCATCAATATTCGGGTTCAGAAGTGCCTTCACTGTCACATACAGAAGGTTCATAGATTCTTTCTCGTCAATCCCCTCCTGTCCGAAATAATCTGCCAGTTCCAGAAAATAATATCCATAGTAGATTCCAGGCTGTTCACCTGCCAGTTCCACAAAATGATGACTGATGGATACCTGATTCAGATTATAACTGGAACGCCCCTCATAAAGGGCAAAGGTTCCAAACACAAAAGGATTGGCAGCCGCCAGAAACTGGCTGTTTGGGCGGCGGGCTCCTTTTGCAAACGCGGAAATCTTGCCTCTTTCTCTGGTGAGAAGGACGATCCGCTTGTCATATTCTCCCACAGGCATGGCAGAGAGCACTACTCCCTGCACAGTTATCAAATCACTCATTCTCTCTGTTTCCTGACTGTCTTTTTATTTAGATTTCCTTCTTATCGTAACCAAAGTTCTTGATAAGGAAATCACTGTCTCTCCAGTCTTTCTTTACTTTTACCCAAAGCTTCAGATTCACTTTTGATTCCAGCATACGCTCAATCTCATATCTTGCATTACTTCCGATTTTCTTTAACATCGCACCCTGTTTGCCGATGATAATTCCTTTGTGAGATTCTCTTTCACAGATAATTGTCGCATCAATATCCACGATTGGATTTTTTCCCGGACGCGTTTTCATCCGGTCAATGGCAACTGCGATTCCATGAGGAATTTCCGCATCCAGTGCATGAAGTGCTTTCTCGCGGATGATCTCAGCCACGATCTGACGCTGAGGCTGATCAGTAACTGTATCCTCGTCATAAAACATAGGACCGTAAGGCAGATATTTCAGGATACAACCGATAATATCCTGAGTATTCTGTCCACGCAGTGCAGAGCATGGGATAATCTCTGCGAAATCGCATACTTTTCGGTAAGTGTCAATGGCAGGAAGGATTTCTTCCTTTGATACAGTATCAATTTTGTTGATGATCAGGATTACCGGCACTCCGATTCCCTGAAGCTGTTCTGCAATATGACGCTCTCCTGCCCCGATAAAGGTACTTGGCTCTACCAGCCACATAATGGCATCTACCTCTTTTAAAGTTCGCTCTGCCACCTGGACCATATATTCTCCCAGCTTATTCTTTGCCTTGTGGATACCGGGAGTATCGAGAAATACGATCTGACCTTCGTCACAGGTATAAACGGTCTGGATACGGTTTCTGGTTGTCTGTGGTTTCTTGGATGTGATAGCGATCTTCTGTCCGATGAGATGATTCATCAGAGTAGATTTACCTACGTTTGGACGTCCGATAATCGCTACAAATCCAGATTTAAAATTTTCGTTCATTCTGTTCTTTCCTTTTTTAACAATTGATCAGTGGTTTCACTTCCATCAGTACATCAGAAGCCTCAGCCACCTTGCTCTCGCTTCCCACTACACAGATCTGATCTGCTGCCAGAACTGCCTCTATGATCTCGGCCAGTGCATGAATATCCTCTGCAGACGCATTCAGGATCTGATCACGTTCTTTCTGGAGCATCTCCTCTGTCACACCGCAGAAATATGCTGTCTTGGAAACAGAACCTTTCATCTGAGGTGTCCTTGGCACATCCTTTCCGCTGATGGTACCAATGATATATTTTGTCATCTCCCGCTCATCTGCCTGGAAATTACGGATATAATCCGGAATCCCCTTATATACATCCAGTGTACGTTTCAGATGAGGATCGCGGTAAGATACCAGATAGCTCTCACCATTCCTCTTAAATCCGCTCATGCATCCATATGCACCGCCCTTTACGCGCAGATTCATCCACAGATAATCATAACTTAAGATAACCTTCAGAATTTCCAGTGCACCTGTATATTCCAGGCCTTTTTTCTTAAAATTACCGGTCTGAGCCACATACTGGACCTGTCCGGAAGTCTTAAATCCCTCATTTTTCTTTGTGCAAGTCAGCTTCTCTTTCGATTTTTCCACTGGTTCTGTGCCAAGTCCTGCCTTTACAGTTCCCGCCAGTTTCTGAACTGTCTCCAGGGACTCTCTCTCACCTGTATAACTGATCATAAAGTTCTCCGGACGGAGAATTTTTTTCATCAGTTTACAAAGCTCTTCTACAGTTTCCTCTTTTCGCTGTTCAAAATCTTTTTCCAGTTTCTCGATAAACTGATAATATCCGATTCCCGCCATCTCATCCTGGAATGCAGCCATCGGAGAAGAATATGCCGCTGCTCTGAGTACAGCAGTGGAATGTCCGGCACCTGTCAGGTTTACCTGTGCCCTGGACTTCACAGATGCAACAATCTCATAGAGACGCTTGGTATCTTCCAGTTTCGAGCTGTTCAGGATCTCCCCGATCATTTTGAAAAGGAAATCCATTTTTGTATAGAGTGCCTTACCTCTTACAGAGAACATAGCCTGAAACTCTTCTGTAGAATCAGCTCTGTCAAAAACCTCTACCCCACAGTTGATACCGCCTGTATTGGCATTGATCTCATTAAACAGTTCTCCGTATGTGTAATGCTCTGTATCCACATATCCAAGTACGGATTTCAAAAGTCCCAGATAAGGAATCTGCTCAGGTGCGATACTGTCAGTCTTAAACATCAGATCTACATAACCGATGCCATTTGTGCATACATCATGGTAAAGGAACAGACTGTTGTCTACAGTTAATTCTTCATTTACGATCTTTGCAGCTTCCTTCTTAATATCGCTTCTCTTTAACATCGGAATGCACTCCAGTGCTTTTGGATCTTCGCCGGCTTCCTGATATGCTTCCAGTGCTTTCGTCTTCTCAACCATTGCATCCAGCTGTTCTTCAGAAAGACTGCTTCTGTATGCTTCCAGCTTCTCCTCCAGTTCTTTTTCCCGCTGGGCTGCCAGACCTTTCTTCGGTATAAGAGTCATGATGCATCCATGGGGATTTTCAAGAAGATATTTACGGATCAGTTCTTCAAAATATCCTTCGTTTACTGCCTTTTTCAGGTTTTCAAAAACTGTAAGCTGCTGTACCTGTGCAAAGGGATTTCCTTTTTCATACAGCCAGTCTCCCAGAATATCCAGACTGTACATCAGTCCTTTTGGATAAGAGGAAAAATCAGCTTCACGATAACGGAATTCAAAGTAATTGATTCCAGCCTCTACAGCTTTCTTATCAATTCCATTCTTAACAATATCTCCCAGTACCTGTCTGATCACAGATACGAATTCTTCTTTTCTGTCCGGATTGGAACCTTTTGCAATTACTGTAAAATATGGCTGGAGAATACCATCATCATAAGATCCATAGACATCCTTGCCTGCTTTTACATCCAGAAGTGCCTGCTTTAACGGTGCTCCCGGTGCGCTTAACAGTGCGTAATCCAATACCTCAAATGCCATCGCCATCTGACTGTCCGCAGCATTTCCAACAACCATGTTATAAGAAAGATAGGTATTGTCCTCTTCTCCCTCATTCTCAGCAACCGGATACTCAAGAGTCACATCCCGGCATGCTCCGAATTCTTTCTGTTCCTGAATAACAGAATCCACATCCAGATAATCAAAATGCGACAGATAATGCTCATCCAGGAATGCCAGTTTCTCTTCCATATCCATATTTCCATACAGATAAATATAGCTGTTGGATGGATGGTAATAAGTTCTGTGGAAATTCAGGAAATTCTCATAGGTAAGATCCGGAATATTTTTCGGATCACCGCCTGATTCACATCCATAAGTGGTATCAGGGAAAAGGTGATTCATAATCTCCCGTTCCAGAACTTCATCCGGTGAGGAGAAAGCACCTTTCATCTCATTATATACAACACCGTTATATTTCAGCGGTCCTTCCTTCTGTTCCAGATGATAGTTCCAGCCTTCCTGACGGAAAATCTCTTCTCTTTTATAGATATTCGGATAAAATACCGCATCCAGATAAACATGCATCAGATTCTGAAAATCCTTATCATTGCAGCTGGCTACAGGATAGCAGGTTTTATCCGGATAAGTCATGGCATTCAGGAACGTATTCAGAGAACCCTTTACCAGTTCTACGAAAGGATCCTTTAATGGAAATTCCCTTGAACCGCAGAGTACACTGTGCTCCAGGATATGTGCCACACCTGTGCTGTCCTTAGGCGGTGTGCGGAATGCAATATTAAATACTTTATTCTCATCATCATTCTCGATCAGCATAACTCTTGCACCTGTTTTCTTATGGCGCAGAAGCCAGCCTGTAGAATGGATATCTGTCAGATTTTCTTCTGTCACAACTTCATAAGCCGTCAAATTTTCTTTGTTCATGTATGCCTCCAGTAATTTTTTTTGGCTTTTCTTTATAATCCGCCTTCTCCCGGGAAATGTGCCTCATAAACTTCTCTTGCTGCCCTTGTTATCATTTCCAGTTCTTCCTGCATGTTGATTTCCTCCGGAAATGCAATGGCAGTGGTATAAATATCGTTCTGAATCTTACTCTTTGCACTTTTCTCACTGATATGGACAATCCCGCACAAGATCGTGTTATAGGCCTTATCCTTCTCGCAGAGTTCCATATAGGTTTTGACCATATGGCAGCATTCTCTGTAAAGCAGTTCTCTGTGAAGCTCACTTTTCTCCTGCATTTCTCTGAATTTCAGCCTGGTAAGATTTTTCCCGATTTCTTTTCTGGCCCTCTTTAAACCAAACAGCTTTCCCGCTGTATCCTTGTTATATTCCATTGCCATCCAAAGTGCCAGATATCCATCAGCACGTGTACCGGAGCCTGCCTCTGAAGGTTCTCCGTAACGCAGTTCCCACAGTTCCTTACGGACAGCATTTGCCTCCTCATCTTCACCTGCCGCAATAGACTGGTCAAGAAACATCTTTCTTTTCATCGGATCATGCTCTCTGTAATAAAGAGCAATTGTTGGTGTGTCTGTCATATATTTGTCCTTTCCGGTTACTTTATCTGCAACTGTCTGCTGCCTTTACAGTTACCTTTCTCTTACAATCCAAAACTCTACTTTCATGGCTCTTCATAGGTAAGCTCTGTTTCTGCCAGAGACAGTGCCTCTTCAATAACCTGATCCATATCCATGTAGCGATACATGCCAAGTCTTCCGCCAAAGATCACATTCTTCTCTTCCAGTGCGCGACGTTCATATTTGTCAAACAGTTCACTGTTCTTCGGGTCATTGACCGGATAGTACGGCTCTTTGCCTTTCTCCCATGCTGCCGGATATTCTCTGGTGATCACAGTCTTTGGCTGTGTACCAAATTCAAAATGTTTATGCTCGATGATCCTTGTATACGGAACTTCATAATCTGTATAATTGACAACCGCATTGCCCTGATAATTTCCCATATCCAGCACTTCTGTCTCAAATTTCAGTGATCTGTATTCCAGTTCTCCGTAACAATAGTCATAAAATTCATCGATCATACCTGTAAAGAGTACTTTATCTGCCTGTGCAGTCAGTTCTTCTCTGTTTGCAAAGAAATCTGTATTCAGACATACCTGTACACCCTCCAGAAGTTTCTTCACAATACGTGTATATCCACCTTTGGGGATTCCCTGATAAGGATCTTTGAAATAGTTATTATCATAAGTATAACGCAAAGGCAGTCTTTTTATGATAAATGCCGGCAGATCTTTACACTCCCTGCCCCACTGCTTCCTTGTATATCCCTCTACCAGTTTCTCATATACGTCCTGTCCAACCAGTGCAAGCGCCTGTTCCTCCAGGTTCTTCGGATGGGTAATGTGCATTCTTGCGATCTGTTCCTGTATCTTCGCCTTTGCTTCTGCAGGAGTACGTACTCCCCAGAGCTGATGAAAGGTATTCATATTAAACGGCAGATTATATAATTCATCCTTATAGACTGCAATCGGTGAATTCACAAAATGATTAAATTCTGCAAACTGATTGATATAATCCCACACCTGTTTTCTGGAAGTATGGAAGATATGTGCACCGTATCTGTGTACCTGGATCCCCTCTACTTCTTCTGTGTAAATATTACCGCCGATATGACCTCTCTTATCGATCACAAGGCATGTTTTCCCCCGTCTTGTGGCCTCATGTGCAAATACTGCACCAAAAAGGCCGGCTCCTACTATCAGATAATCATATTTCTTCATGTGCGACACCTTCTTCTTGTAATAATCAAGCGGATAAAATCGTCCGCTTCGCTACGCAGCTCTACACCGAATAACTGCTCCGCAGTTTATCAGGTTAAAAAAGCAGTAACGCTTTTTTTGCGCTACTGCCATTATAACAAATTCATCCGAAAATGGATAGTCTTTCTATTCTATTATTTTCCTGCCACTTTATCAAACACATCTGTGATTTCTTTGGATGGTGCTTTTGTAGCCAGACTGAAGATAATGATCATCGCAAGGCTGACAGCAAAACCTACAGCCAGAGAATAAAGTCCTGTATAAGAACCAAGAGTCTGTCCTGCCGCAAGCGGTATATAGTCCCAGACGATAACTGTCAGACCACCGGAAACAATACCTGCAACTGCACCTGTAAGGTTTGTTCTTCTCCAGAACAGTGACATTACCACAGTCGGACCAAACGCTGCACCAAGACCGGCCCATGCATTGGATACCAGTCCCATGATACTGCTGTTCGGATTCCACGCGATCACAAATGCGAGAACAGATACCACGATAACCGTAAGTCTTGCAACTGCAAGAATTTCCTTTGAGTCTGCATCCTTCTTAATGAACTGATGATATAAATCCTCAGATGCTGCAGACGCTGTTACCAGAAGCTGTGAATCCGCTGTGGACATAATTGCCGCAAGAATACCGCAGAGGAAGATTCCTCCGATAAACGGAAGTCCCAGATGACTGGAAAACAGTTTATTGATCATCTCGATAAATACACTCTCTGAGGAAGATGCACCATTTTCACCAAGTACAGTCGGAAGCAGATATGCACGACCTATAATACCGATAAAGCACGCTGCTGTCAGAGAAAGGATATCCCACACGATTGCGATCGCACTGGATTTTTTTAATTCTTTCTCACTCTTTACAGCCATGAAACGGGTAAGGATGTGAGGCATGCCACAGTATCCAAGTCCCCATGCAAGCTGGGAAAAGATTTCAACAAATGTATATGGGCGTTCTCCGTTCTCAAAAGGATTCAGGAAAGCTGCTGCTCCACCCGGTGCTCCGCTCTGTGTCAGAAGATCACTCAGACTTCCGCTCAGTGTCAGATATGCAACCAGCGGAACGATCAGAAGACCGATCAGCATCAGTGTTCCCTGTACAAAGTCAGTTACGCATACAGCCATAAATCCCCCCATAAATGTATAACAGAGGATAACTGCTGCACCAATTGCCAGAGCTATATGATAATCAATTCCAAATACTGTGTTAAAAAGTTTACCGCCTGCTGCCAGTGCAGAAGCTGTATAAACCAGGAAAAAGATTACGATCACGATGGATGAAAGCAATAACAGGATTCTCTTCTTATCCTGAAATCTGTTCTCAAAAAATGCCGGGATTGTAAGGGAATTGTTTGCTGCGATCGTATATTTACGAAGTCTGTGTGAAATACACACCCAGTTTAATACAGTTCCGATGAACAGACCTACAGCAATCCAGATCTGTCCTGTTCCCAGTGAATAAATCGCTCCCGGAAGTCCCATTAAGAGCCATCCGCTCATATCTGATGCCTGTGCTGAAAGAGCAGCTACCCATGCATTCAGTCCACGTCCGCCCAGAAAATAATCTTCCGAGCTGCTTGTTTTTTTCATATAAACCACACCAATGACTATCATAAGTAACAGATAGGCAACAAATGCGGACAATATGACCATTGTTGTACCACTCAAATTTACTCCTCCTTTTTTCTTCTTTTTTTCATACACTCTGGATTTGTCAAAGTATGTTCTGTTTCCTTCACATATTTATCCAAAAACAGAATACAGTCATTTTATATACTGCAAAAAGTAACCGGGTACCACTTCTGTACCCGGCTACTTTACCACATTACCTTAGCATCACGCAAGTGTATTTCTTGTTTTTCGACATTTTTCCGCCATTTTATGGAATTATTACTGTTACCGTCCGGCAAAGACCTTCACAGTAACTGTTTTATATTTTTACACCCAAACAGGTACTCTGTCAATCAGAAATTTATCTGTTTCTGTCTGCCAGCCTGTTTACATTCTCTTTTTGCTGTATGTTTTCTGCCTGCCAGAGCGTGTCTGAAAAATGCTTTACGCAAGATGTGCGTCACAATTTGTGGGAGATTTTGTTCGGATGAGGGCGTCGTAGTGGGCTACGACAACCGAATTCGGACAAAATATACCGCAAAGTGGGGCGTGCAGATTGCGGGAATGATTTTTCAGACACGCTCCAGGGCTTTATCTTTTTTCAGATAAACATTCTTAATATAGGAAATCAGTACCTCTTCCCCATGATCATTAAGTATCCGCAGCAATCCCTCCAGATCTCTCTTTGTCTTCGGATGGATAAACCACAGCTTTTCCTTACCTTTCAGATAATAGTCCAGCGGCTGATGCTGATCATACTTATCCCCCAGATAATTTCTGGAAGCACTGATCCTGTCCATCACCATTTCCGCAATATATTTACGGGGCATGGGCACACCATTGATGATATGCTCATCTCCCGGTGCATAATCTACCCAGTACTCAAAATGATGTTTGTTGCGCCCTTTATGATGAAGCCAGGATTTTGATATTCCTGTATCTTCTCTTTCTGCATTGTTGGGACTTCTGTCTCCCTGATAGTATTTACATCCAACCAGAAATTCCACAGGTGCATATTTGGACAGGTCATGAAGCAGTCCCTGTTTATACATACCAGCCCGGAAACAGTAATGCATAACCAACAGCTTATGTCTGGTTATTGTTTTAAAGTGCAGCCACGGATGCATCCTTCTTCTCCTCCTCTACAGCCATCAGCACCACGATCGTACGCGGTGTGACCTTCAGCTTTTTACTATAAGTTTCCTGTTCCTGCTCCAGGAAACCATTCTCTTTCACAGCACTGGTATCAATCACTTTCTTCCATTTTCTGTATCCTGCCAGATTAGGAAGCGCAAAAATACGATCTTCCCAGTGAAAGTTATATGCAACGTATATGGAAGCATCCTCGCTGCCGTCTGCCCGGTGCGCATAGGCGCCACAATACATAATTCCAAGCAGTCTGGATGTGTTCTCAGAATTCATATACCATGCGCGTTCTCCATGAAGGGAAACATCCGGCAGTCCCCTGGTCTGATAATCCACTCCGTACATTTCTCCCGGAACATGAAGAATCGGATGTTCTTTCCGGAAAGCAATGGCATTCTTTACAAACTGAAACAGGGATTCATTTTTCTTCAGTGCTTTCCAGTCAATCCATCCAACCTGATTATCCTGACAATAGGCATTATTATTTCCGTTCTGTGAATTTCCAAACTCATCCCCGCCATAGATCATAGGAACACCCTGACTGAGCAGCACCATAAGAAAAGCATTTCTGATCTGACGTTCTCTCATCTGTCTGATCTGCAGCCTTCTGCTTGGCCCTTCCACGCCACAGTTCCAGGAATAATTATAACTGCTGCCATCGTGATTATTCTCCTGATTTGCTTCATTATGTCTGTAATTATAGGTCACCATATCATTCATGGTAAAGCCATCCTGACAGGCCATATAATTAATGACTGCATAGATATTTGGATTCCTTCTGATATGGTAAGCAGCCGCTGAGACCATATCCTCGTCACTTTTCAGAAAACGGCGCATATCCTGCAAAAATCCCGGATTATACTGTGCAATACATTTGTCTTCCGGTTTCTTCTTTTTCCGGATCTGGCTCTCATCAAAATCGTGAAACATCAGCCGGGTATCACTTAAAACCCCGTCATGCATCAGCAATTTGGCAGAAACTCCCTCACCCAATACATGAAATCCGTCTACATGATAGTAAAGTTTCCAGAACTGCAATGCCCTGAGTGCTGTCACAGGATTACATTCTCGTGGAAAATACATTTCCATGATACAGGCAATTCCGGCCTGATGCAGTTTTTTAATGAATGTTTTAAACTCTTTCTCCGGATCATCTGTTGCACAGTAAGATCTCTTGGGTGCAAAATAATAGCCATACATATATCCCCAGAAATTAACACGTCCCTGTGTATGCTTCTCAGATACCATTTTCTCAGATTCAGAATTCTTACAGGTACCGCTTTCCATAAATTCATATGCAGGCATCAGTTCAATTGTATTGATACCAAGCTCTTTCCAGTACGGGATCATTTCCTCCAGTGCCTGAAAAGTTCCCTTTGTACCGGTTATCGTCCGATTCGCTTTTGTATATCCGCGCACATGCAGTTTATAAAGGATCATTTCGTGATATGGAATAGCCGGATTTTTGTCGTTCTCCCAGTCAAAAACTTCTTTTTTAAGAAATCCTCCCCTGACTTTGTGCGGATTCGTACCCACCTCTGCACCAAAGCGTTCCCGTCCCAGAATCCTGTACGCACAGGGATCAGTATACACCTTTCCATTTATCAGAAAATTGTACTCGTACTCTTTCAGATTAAAATCCGGAATATACATTGCATATACATTTCCGGTTCTGTTTTCTTCTGTAAAAGGAATCTCCACATAAGGTTTTGCTGATCTCTTTTTGTAGAGAATCAGAGATGCTCTGCTGTCTTCCGGTACCTCAACTGCAAAATTACAGCCATCTGCCAACGGATTTGCACCAGGCACAAGAGCCAGCCCCTTTTCTGTTTTCATCTTTCTGCTCTCAGCCATCTCTTTCTCTCCTTCATATTTTTTCTTGTTGCTCATTACACTTTTCAGAAACACTATACAACGCTATAATGTAATCTGAAGTTCTACCGGACAATGATCGGAACCCATAATTTCAGAATGGATTTCTGCGCCTTCAAGCTTATCCTTCAACTGTGGAGACGTGATAAAATAGTCAATTCTCCACCCTGCATTCTTCTCTCTTGCTTTAAATCTGTAAGACCACCAGGAATATCTGCCCTCTACATCCGGATAAAAATAACGGAATGTATCGATAAATCCACTCTCCAGCACCTTACCAAAGCATGCTCTCTCTTCATCTGTAAATCCGGCATTTTTCCGGTTGGTCTTAGGATTCTTCAGGTCGATCTCCTGATGTGCCACATTGAAATCCCCGCAGCAGATCACAGGCTTACTTTCCTGCAATTTCAACAAGTATGCCAGAAAATCCTCTTCCCAGTGCATACGGTATTCCAGTCTGCGCAGTTCACTCTGGGAATTTGGTGTATATACAGTCACCAGATAAAATTTTTCATATTCCAGGGTGATCACACGCCCTTCTTTGTCATGTTCCTCAATTCCAATTCCATACGCCACAGACAGTGGCTCTTTCTTTGTAAAAACAGCAGTTCCGGAATATCCCCGTCTGTTGGCATAATTCCAATACTGATAATATCCCGGAAGTTCCAGCTTCACCTGCCCCTGCTGGCATTTCGTTTCCTGCAGGCAGAAAATATCCGCATCAAGTGCTGCAAAGCTCTCTTCAAACCCTTTGCCAATGCATGCACGTATACCATTTACATTCCATGAGATTAATTTCATAATCAACTGATCCCCTTTGTTTTCTTATTAGCCCTGTTCAGCATTTGCTAACGATTCTCCCCTGAACGCTTCTGGTCTATTATAGCACGTTTCATGACTGTAAAAAACCTCTTTTTCTCCGGTTTCTGCTCATTGCATTTTTTTCCGGTTTCTGCTACAATGAACTGACATCAGATAAACATAGTCCCTGATAAATAAGAAAGAATGAGGAATATAAAATGAGTGACGAATTTACAGCTGGCGGATGTAACCCGAGTGACTGCGCTTCCTGCGGTGGTGGATGCAGTTCAGCCGGCGGATGCGATCCTGTTGAAAACCACAAGACAATCACCCTTACCATGGAAGACGATACAGAGGTAGAATGTGCGATCCTCACCGTTTTCCCGGTAGATGTGAAGGAATATATCGCACTTCTCCCACTTGATGAGAACGGTCAGAATGAAAGCGGCGAAGTTTACCTCTACGCATTTGCCCGTACTGAGAGCGGTGATCCGATGCTTTCCAACATCGAAAGCGATGAAGAATATGCAAAAGCCGCAGTTGCTTTTGACACAGTGCTCCAGAATGCAAAAGATTCTATGGATAAGATTGACTGATCTGTTAAAGAATTTCATATGTAAGACTAAAATAAGAACCATCATCATTGATATGCTACCCTCATATAGGACAATGAAATATAAAAGTCCTATATGGGGGTAT
>NZ_JAJCGT010000061.1:0-13790 GCF_020553185.1 Blautia sp. MSK18_10
GGAGAGTACAAGAACTTGTGAGTAGATAGATATTTATATCATCAAAAGCATACTCGTTGAAGTAGGAATGAAACATAGAAGTTTATAACTTTTTATAAGTTTTCAGTAACGGACAGTAAAATGAAGTTAGGTATTCTGGGAGCAGGAGGCATTGCTTCTACTATGGCGAAAACAGTGGCAGGAATGAAAGATGTGGAGGCGTATGCGGTTGCTGCTCGTGATCTGGAACGTGCCCGGGTATTTGCACAGAAATATGAAGTAAAAAAAGCATATGGATCCTATGAGGAAATGCTGGCAGATGATGAGGTTGGACTGGTTTATATCGCAACTCCTCATTCACACCATTATCTGCATGCGAAAATGTGTCTGGAAGCGGGAAAGCATGTGCTTTGTGAAAAGGCATTTACTGTAAATGCAGAGCAGGCACAAAAATTATTTGACCTTGCAAAAGAGAAAAAGCTTCTGATCACAGAAGCAATCTGGACAAGATATATGCCGTCCAGAAAGATGATCAACGATATTATTGAAAGTGGTGTGATCGGAGAAGTTACGGCAGTTACCGCGAATCTCAGCTATACAGTAAGTCATGTGGAACGTATCCGTAAACCGGAGCTTGCAGGAGGTGCTCTTCTGGATGTAGGCGTATATCCGATCAATTTTGCCTCCATGGTGCTTGGCGATAAGGTAAAGGATGTAAAGGCTACTGCAATCTTTCAGAATGGAGTGGATATTCTGGACAGCATTGCCATGGTGTTTGAGGGAGACCGCATGGCAACCCTTCAGTGTGGAGCAAGAGAAATCTCAGACAGAATGGGAAGTATTTTCGGAACCAGAGGATATATGCAGGTGCAGAATATCAATAATCCGGAAAAGATTACAGTGTTTGATACCGAACATAAAGAAGTGGCTTCTTATGTTGTGCCGGAACAGATCTCAGGATATGAATATGAGGTAGAATCCTGCATGAAAGCAATTCATGAGGGAAAAACGGAGTGTCCGGAAATGCCTCATGCGGAAACAATAAGGATCATGAAAATCATGGACGACATCCGTAAATCCTGGAATTATGAGATTCCCTGTATCGAATAAAAAGTGTGGAATAATCTTATAAAAAAGACCAGTAATGTTTTTGACATATACCCGAAACATTACTGGCTTTTCTGATATTCATGACCATTATACAACATGTCATTCCGTAATTACAGAAACATTCCCGTCCAGTGGTATATTAATATTAATTAGGTAAATTGATACTTTTATATTTTATTATCTGGAGGAGAAGAATGAAAAGTAATTACAAAATTTTTACAGCAGTTTTTTTATCGGCAATTATGACAGCAGCAGCTCCGTTAACAGTATGTGGGGCGGAAGTTTTTTCGGCGGGAGAATCTTTCAGTGATGGAACGGGGAGTATTCCTGCCATATTGACAGATATGGTTCTGCCGGATGGAGAGATTGGAACGGAATATCAGGTACAGCTTGAAGCTGATACAGATGTGAACTGGAGTCTGGAAGAGGGAAGTGAGCTTCCGGCGGGATTTACGTTGTCTTCCGGGGGAGTGATCAGTGGAATGCCACAGGAGGAAGGGAGTTTCAGCTTTACTGTACAGGCGGACAATGGTATTGGAGTTTCTTCACAGGAACTGAGCCTTTATGTTGCACAGCGTGAGCAGGAACCTGTTATAAAGCAGTATGAGCTGACATCAGGTACTGCTTTGATCGATCTGGGAATTCATGCAGAGGGAGAACAGTCACGTAAGCGGTTATTTCTTTATAATGCAGGAACAGATTCGCTTCATCTCTCTGATTTTCCGCAGAGCAGATATTTTGATTTTTCCTACGCACCGATTTTCGATACAAATACGGATGAAGAAATGCAGCCCGGAAGTTGTGCGGCTGTGGACATTGATGATAAGAAGAATCTGCCTGCCGGAAATTATGAAGAGACAGTGACATTTGAGACAAAAGAGGGTGCTTCCTGTAAGGTTACTCTGAAAGTAATTGTGGGAGCTTCCTCTGAAAAAGATTATGAGCTGAGTATAGAAACAGGTACAGAAGAAGAATTTACAGAAAGCGATTTCTATGACCCGGAATTTCGTGTGGAGAAGTATGTAGTGGTCAGAAATTCAGGAAAAAAGGAAACCAGAATACGGATAGATACTTCTGGTCTTAAGAATTTTGAAGTGGATGACCAGATGGCAAAGTGGACAGAAGATTATGAGGAACAGGATTCCAAAAAGCTGCTGAAACCGGGAGAAACGCTTTATTTTTATATATTGCCGAAGCAGGAATACGGAATTTATGATGAAACGTTTGCATTTCTCGCAGATGACGGAAGCAGATATCCTCTTCATGTTACAATGAACAGAGAGAAGAATCCGACAGAAAAGAAGCAGCTGGAAATTACTGAAAAGTCTGCCGGGGGTTTTCCGACAATGCAGTGGGGCTATAAGACACTTCCGGAAGCAAAGACATATATTCTGAAAAATGTTACTGATACAGATATGAAGCTGTCTTTTAACCGTAGTAAAGAATGTAGTGTGTTATTATCTGGAAATGCTTATCTGGCACCTGGGGAGAGCACAGAACTGAGACTCTGGCCCAAACTGGGGCTTTCGGTGGGAAAATATAGTTTTCAGGTGACTGTGACTGCGAAAACAGTGGCAGGAGAACACCTGACAACGCAGAATCTGTATAATTCTTTTATTGTAGGAGACCGGACTTATCAGGGACTGGCAGATGCTGTTGCGCCTGTGACCGGAATTACCAATGGTGCAGAAAAAACTGCTGATGCTTTGCATCTGCCGAAGTCGCTGGAAGTCTATGGCGCCGAGGTGAATGGAGAGAAAACAACATTTTCTGCGTCTGTGAAGTGGGATGTGGAGAATTGTGCTTATGATCCGAAAAGCAAGGCAGCTCAAAGTTTTCTGGTCAACGGATCTCTGGAACTGAATGAGGATGAAAATAATGAAGGGCTGGACACTGCCGTACAGATAATGGTACAGGTGGATGCTTATCAGACATTAAACAGACCAGTTATTGATACGCGGTGGACCAGAGTGATCACAAATTATGCAATGCTTTATCTGAGAGATCTTTCCAATGAAGCGGACGGCTATCAGTTTGTGACAGCGAAATCTCAGAAGGATCTGAAAAAAGGGAATTATACTGCGCAGACAAAAATTGCAAATTCTGAACTGAATCAATATCCTGAGCTGAAGTATATTCCGGAGGGAACACATAGTCTTTATTGCAGGGCATACAAAGAGAACAGCAGCCATGTTATGGAATATGGGGAATGGTCAGACGGGGTTCCGGTTACGGTAAAGGTAAAGACTCCGGACGCACCTGTGGTTCAGAAGGTGCAGGTGAAGAAAAATGATGTCAGAATAGTACTTAACAGCAAGGGTGAGGAACCGGACGGTTACGATGTTGTTGCTGCCAGAAGTAAGAACGGAAAAGAACCATCGGATTATATAAAGGTAAAGAGTGGGTATTCCGGAAGCAGTAAAGAGCTTATCTTACGGGGTGTACCGGCAGGAACGTGGTATATTGGCGTACATGCTTATAAATATCTGAATGGGAGCAATACCAAAGTGCTCAGTAAATGGGCAGAGGTCAGGAAGGTAACTGTAAAAACAAGCCTTGTAACAGGAAAACCTGCTGTTAAATCAGCTAAGGTTTCCAGACAGGGAACAAAAAGAAATGTAACGGTGACGTTTACTGCTCCAAAGTCCTGTGATGGAACAGACTGGGTACTGGCAAAGAAAGTTTCCAAATCTGATGACGGCAGCTATACAGGTGTAAGCAGTTATGCTTATACAAAGAAAAATCAGACAAAAACCACGGTGGTCTTTAAAAGTGTGAAGCCCGGAGTCTACTACCTTGCAGGACGTGCCTATGTAAAAGGCTATGCAAAAAGTTATACGAAATGGTCGAAAATAAAGAAAATAGTTGTGAAATAAGCACTGCTGTCATTTGTTTCACAGAGATTTCACTTTTAAGAAGAAAAATCCCCCTTTTACCAGGCGTTTATACCTGCTTTTTCCTGTAATACTCAAAGTTTACGGTACTGCCACTTATTATACTCAAATCTTGTCTGAATTTGGAGATAAATAATGTCCTTTTTATGACAGATAAGGGACATATGAGGCATCGAAGCCTGTGAAGTATGTCATAATGAACAGGGAAAGCACATTATGATAAAGGCAGTGACATTTTTAACAAATGTAGAAAGGACAACAAAATGAAGCAGAAAAAGATTGTAATTATTATGGCAGGGATTTTAGCAGCAGCGGCTGCTATGACGGGCTGCGCGGAACAGAATAAAACAGCGACACAGGTTGATTATACGCAGAACTCACAGGGGAAATCCGAACAGACAAAACAAAAAACAGCAGAAAAATCTCAGCCGGATAAAAAACAGGTAAATAAAAGTACATTCGATGGAAAAGAAAATTCAAATCAGACTGCGGATAAGAAGACGAAAGTATTTGCCTCATCCAATAATGCGGGCGATGTACAGAATTCAGGGAATGGAACAGACGGTACTGCGGGAACTGATACAGATGATTCCCAGACCACAGGGGTGGACACTTCTACATCTGAAGATAATGGTTCAACAGGTAATGATGGTACTCAATCTGACCAGAGGGCAGATCAGGCAATGATATATGACAGTGAGGGAAATGGAAGGCTGATTTCTGAAGCTGATGATGGAAACTGGTATGACAGTGACGGAAATTACTATGGAAGCTGGGAAGATATTGAAGATGCTATGGTAAATGAAAATGGTGTCACAGATCAGGATGGCAATAAATATTACTGGACAGCACCTCACGATGCATCAGAAGAGGTCACAGATCCGTATGACCTGTATTCCTGGGATCCGGGAACCAATTCCTATATACCGTTTCAGGCTGCGGAATCTGACTGTAGTCCTATAGGCAGAGGAAACGGCTGGTATTACTATGATGAAGACAGCGGCGAATATGTTCCGTGGTAAAAATAAGAAAACAAAAGAAACAGTTTTGAAATCATTTTGATGGGTTTCAAAACTGTTTCTTTTTATATACAAGAAATAGTGAAGGGGCATATCCGGCAGAATCAGTGAAAAGAATTCTGCCGGATGTTTATCTGGTAAAGATCAGCTGATCAGTTTCAGGAAAGTATTTCTGTCACAGGTTCCGGAAACCGTTAAGCCCTGTGCCTTCTGGAATGCCTTTACAGCAGAGAGAAGTCCTGAGCCAAAGGTACCGGGAATCTCTACACCGTTTGGATCATAAGCACGTAAAAGAAGGAGAATCTCAGCGGCAGTTACCATATATTGTGTTTCACCATTTTTTACATAATGCTGTCCAAGAGCATTGTCTGTGTTTGTTCCCCAGATACCGTCTACATCCAGACCGGCACCATAATCCCTGTTCAGAGCTGTCTGAAGAACTTTAACGCCTGCTTTTTTGGTAGCAGCGTCTCTTTTTCCGGTAATAGAGATTCCTGCATTGGCGAACTTATTGGCATAACCCTGACCTTTGCGGATTTTTGCATTTCCTGCAGTTGGCTGAGGTTCAGGATCAGGATCAGTAGTTGAAGAATCTTTAGTATAACGGAGAACACAATCCCAAGGGAAATTGTAATAATTCTGAAGTTTGATCTCTTTTCCACTCTGATCTCCGGGTTTACCACCATGATATCCATTATTTTCATTTTTGCTGGCAGATACCACCTGACCATTGCCAATGTGCATTACTGTATGACTTGCGATGTTTAATAATACGTCACCACGTTTCATGCCACTTCCTGTGCTGAGATTAACTTTGGAAGTCACATCCTTAAAGCCGCAGGACAGAAAGACGGATTTCATATTTCCTGTATAAGTGGCTCCTTTTGTTTTTACAGGAACACCAGCCTGCTGCCATGCGGAGATTACCAGTGAAGAACAATCGTAGTCCGGTCCCCATCTGTTATCCTGATCATATCCGTGTGCCGGATCGTTTGCGATTTCAATTGCCCATGTTACTGCTTTTTCTGTTTTTGTCATTTTTTCATCCTCCTGAAATTTGATTATTTATTTGCTCACCGGTGATACATCTTATAAAGAGTGAGAAAAGGGAAAAATGTAAACATGAAACAGAAAAAAATAAAAAGCATTTCCTGATTGTTGCTTCGAGGTCAGAAAAATGCTTTTCGAGGACAAAAACACGAAAATTGTCGAATTGTAATTATATTTAATCCTGATGAGAGGCCTGGTATATTTTCAGTATTTTTACAATGTATTCAGTCTGGCGTTCACCCATTTGATTCATGATTGAAATCGCATCCTGAATAGCCGGGCTTTGAATATCTTTATTATGAGGAAGCAGATCATAAAGAAAATAGTCAAGTCCCACATCAAGAATTTCAGAAAGCTTAAGGAGATTTTCGATAGTAGGCATATACTTACCTGTTTCAATCCGGCTGATCGTACTTACAGATAAACCACTTAATTCTTCCAGGTGTTCCTGGGTAATATGTTTATTGATCCGAGCTTCTGCAATTCTTTTTCCGATAGTATTGTTTTTCATAAATAAAAATCCTTTCCTTTGATAAAGTTTATCAGACGGAATTAAATATGTATAAGGATATAAATGACAAGCGACTAATCAAATTTGATATGTTTTATGACAGGAGGAATATAGGAATATGGACGAATATACAAAGGATTTGTATACCATGATGTTTTCTTTGCAGACTTTGCAAAATCAGGGAATTACAATCAGAGAAACTGTATATAAAAGTCTGGACAAATTACTGTTATGGAATAAAGAATCTGAAAACAGTAAATATCTCGAATTAGCGTTGCTTCATATGCAGGCTTATGCTAATATGGGATTTGCTTTAGATGAAGAAAATAAGACAATACGTGAGATATTAAAAAAGACAGGAAAGACCAGAGAAGACTTTTTCCCGAAAGGATATCTTCTTGGAAAGAGAATTAAACTGACCAGGTCACAGGTTCGTGGTATGATTGGAAGATGGAGACCTTCCAGAGACAGTCCGATGACAATCGGAGAACTGGTGGATGATATCATCAGAAAGGTAAAAAACCATGAGGAAGGCAGATACATTTATCAGTATCACAGAACTGATGTGACAACCAAAGGGGATATCGAGGTTTATGAGCTGGTCATCAATAAGGATGAAAGTTATTTTTATGATGTGAAGAAATTCAGATTTTATACATTCATGGAGGAATAATTGCTATGATAAGAATAATGATTCTGGATGATGACGAAATGTATCTGAAAAAAGAAAAGGATATCACAGAACAGTATTTTGCAGAGAAAAACGTAGATTGCACGGTAACGACATACCAGAATGTGGAATGGTTTCTGCTGGGATTGAATGAAGAAAAATTCGATATGTATATTCTGGATATCCGGATGCCTGGAGAAAACGGAATAGAGGCAGCGAGGGAAATTCGCAGACTTTATCCGGATCCGGTTATTATATTTATTACAAATTTTGTGGATTATGCAATAGAAGCATATGAGGTAAACACCTATCGTTATATCCCCAAAGAGTGTCTGAAGGAAAAACTTCCGCAGGCTTATGATGCGCTTCTTCCTGGAATTATGGAGAAAGAAGAGCGGTACTATATCATAAATAAAAGAAATGAAGTTGAAAAACTGGCATATTCTGATATTTTCTATATGAAAAAAGAAGGAAAATATGTGATTTTTGTGCACAGGCGTGGGGAAGTAAAGATCAGAGCAAGTCTGTCAACAGTAGAAAAAGAACTGAATACAAAAGAATTTATTATATCTGACAGAGGATATCTTGCAAACATCCAACATGTGATGAAGATGAAAGGAAGGGATCTTTATATGCGGGACGGTAATATTATTACAGTTGGCAGAGAAAGATTCAAAGGTGTCAGAGAAGCAATTCTGAATTACTGGGGGGTATGAAGAATGCTGAAAGTTTTATTGTATGGACTGGCAACGTTTATGGAGACAGGGATAGGTGTCTGGATATTTAGCCAGACGTTTTCTGAACGAAGAATATTAGAAAAAAAATATTATGTTCTAGAATGGCTGTTGTATTCTTTGATTTTTTTTGGAATTTATAATTTTTCTGTTTCATTATGGCAGATTGATAAAAAAATAGAAAAATATGTCATAAAAGTTATTTGTATATACATAATTGGATTAATTGCAGGAATTATATATGATATTTTTTTTGTAAAGAAAAAGGAGATGGTCTTAAGAAGAATATTATATATCGGCATGATATTTTGGTTAACTGCTCAGTATTGGGCTGGATATCAATCGTTGTTAATGATTATTCTTGGGAGTGGAATAATTGTATTATATGTTTTTTGCTACTTTGATTGCACATTTAAACAGGCATATGTTTGGAATTTTTTCTATGCAGTTAATATAGGATTGATAAAAGAGGCTTATGTTGTATATGCAGGGGTGTTTAACCATAAACAGTGGGATGATTTTTATTCATATCCGAGAGGACATACATATCAGGAAGTTATATTTTGGATTTTAGGCTGTTTATTCATATTTTGGATAATTAAATTTATTTTGTCAGTAAACAGTATAAAAGGAATATTGCGTACACGTCTGAAGGAACTTTTTATTATTGGATTGTTAGAGTATGTTTTATTAATAGTTAGCATCATATACAAATTTGGTACGATTAAAAAGGAAAATTTTGTAATGACCGCATGTTTATTAGCAGTTAGTAATATAGCATTGATTGGTGTATATGTTAAGTTTCAAAAAAAGACCCTAGAAATGAGAAATCAGATTTTAGATATGAGATGCAAATTAATGGAAGAAGAATATGAAGAATTGAGAATGTCATATGACCGGTATCGGTGTTTGGTGCACGATGAAAAACATTTGCTTTTATATATAAAAGAATGCCTGGAAAATGGAGAACTGGATTCATGTATCACTTTTTTGAATCATTACAAGAGAGAAAGCATTAGATATAGTGGAGTAGCGTGGACAGGAATTCCAGAAATAAATTTTATGTTGAATATAAAAGTGCGAAAAATGGAAGAAAAGAATATTTTTTTTAAAGTAGATTCAAAAATAGAAAAAATTCCGATGAAAGACATAGATTTTGTTGTACTCCTAGGAAATCTTTTGGATAATGCAATAGAAGCTGCTGAAAAGTGTGAAGAGGGAAAAGGTAAAATTACGTGTATTTTTCGAAATATTAATGATATGTTTATTTTTAAAGTAAAGAATACAAGCATATATAAACCTTATGAAAAAAACACTAAATTTTATACAAGTAAAAAAGAGAAAGATGAGCACGGATGGGGGATTGAAAGTGTCAAACAAATTGTAAGAAAGTATAATGGTGAAATAGATTTTAAATATGATAAAGATTTTTTTGAAGTAGAAATAATAATTAGCGATAATACATAATGGGAGAGTGACGGTTATGAACGAAATGAATGATAAAATAATAGGAAATGTGGAAAAAGAATTAGATGAAATAGAGATAATAGATACGGAAAGTATAGAAGAGAAATTGTCTTTTATTGTATATGGAACTATAGTGTGTTGCTGAAATTGGATTATTTATGCAGAAAAAATCGAACTATGTTTCTTAAAATATTAATCTTAGATGTACATCGGCAGAAAAATTTTGGAAATCTAAAAGGAAGTACGCCAAAAGAACAATATGATTATTATGAAAAAAAATATCTTAACAATGCAACATATGTAAAATCTTTACTGCAGGAATATCCCGAGTTAAAACGTCTGCTTGAATTGAAAAATAACTCTATCCAGAGAGCAGAATGTGAAATCAGGAAATCTCTTTATGCAGAAAAAGAACAGATACAAAAAATATTCTGTGATGGAAGAAAGTTTTCCGGGACTGTGGGAATTTACATGTCGAAAGGCGATATACACAGAGGAGGACGAAGTGTGGCGAAGGTAGAATTGGATAATGGAACAATTCTGTACTATAAGCCACATAGTCTTGATAAGAATATAAAATATCAGGAACTTTATAACTATTTATGCAGAAAAACAGGAATTTCCTGCAGGACGGTACAATATTTATCTCATGATTCCTATGGATGGGAAGAAAAAATTGAGAATATTCCCTGTAAAAACGAAAGTGAGGTGGAGCATTATTATTTCAGAATGGGCATACATCTGTTTTTGGGATATGCCCTCGGAGCAACAGATCTTCATGGTGAAAATATTATTGCACATGGAGAATATCCTGTGATTATCGATATGGAGACATATCCGGGATATTTAAAACAACAATCAGAGAAAGACGGAAGTAGTGTAGAAGAAAAAATAAACAAAAGTACAGAGATAAAATTGGCAAATTCGGTTATACATACAGGAATGCTTCCTGTTCTCACATGGGGCAGAGGAAACAGAGGAGTTCTTATAAGTGCAATGGGAACAGAGGAAAAGATAAAAACACCGTTTAAACTTCCTGTGGTAAAGGATGATAAAACATCTGATATCCACATAGAATATGAACCTGTGGAAATGCAGATAAAGGAATGCATTGTAAGACTAAATGATCAGGTTATCAATGCGGCAGATTATACGGAATGCATTATCAGAGGATTTTGCAGAGCGTACATGGTGGCAATGGCAGATAAGAAAGTGGAGGTGATGTTGTCCGGCTTTTTTGACGGACGTTCCAGAGTTGTACTGCGGCATACCCAACAGTATGCAATGTATCTTATGGCTTCGTTTCATCCGGATTATATGAAGTCAAGAGAATGCAGGAAAGCTCTTTTGAATGTGATTCACAAAGAGGGGGAATCTTCTTTTATGAAAGAGATTCATGATTATGAAATTGACAGCCTTCTGGAAATGGATATACCCTGCTTTGAGATTGATGCGAACAGCAGATCTGTTTATGATGGAAATGGCGGAGAACATAAAGAATATCTGCCCTGTACTCCTTATGAGTCATGGCGAATGCATATGAAGCAGATGAGTTACTCTGATATGGAATGTCAGTGTGATTATATCAGGCTGTCCATGGAAATGCTGAAGGCATCTGATGGAAAGAAAAAGATGTTTCCGACCAGGATAAAGGGATATGACACAGATAAAGAGCGCAAAATATACAGTCAGATCAGAAAGATAGTTCATCGAATCTGCAGCAGAGCAATTATCCGGGAACAGAGCGCCGGCTGGGCGGGTCTGCAATTCTGGGATAATGGTCACTGGAATCTCAGATCAGGTGGAATATATTTATATGATGGAATATCCGGGATAGTCTTGTTTCTTGCAAAATATCTTCATGATTTTGAAGAAAAGAATGCAAGTGCAGAAGAAATTTATCATCTTGCTGTTTTGAGATTGAAAGCTTATACAGATGAAATACACAAAAAACAGATTTATGATAAAAATCTTCTGACAGGTATTGTAAATGGAGAAAGCTCGGTGGTATATACCTATCTTTATCTGTTTAAACTTACAGGAAAAAGAGTGTGGATGATTTATGCGGAAAAGCATTTCAGCATTATTGAGAGGGTATGGAAAGAAGATTCACAACTGGATTATCTGAGCGGAAATGCCGGAGCTATTGTAGTGGCAGTGATGTTATATAAAGAAACCGGAAATCTGAAATATTATGAAATAGCGGCAGATATGGAAAAAGATTTGTGGAAGAAAGGACAGGAAACCGGAAATGGATACGGATGGAGATTAAAAGGAACAGACGGACCGCTGGCTGGAATGTCTCATGGCAACAGTGGATTTCTGATGGCTTATGCAGCGTTGTATGAATGTAATCATAAAGCGGAATATGCTGATAAAATACAGCTTTTGCTGAGATATGAGGATTCTCTGTACTCAGAGAAAGCCGGAAACTGGAAGGATTTACGAGAGAGTTCAGGGGAAAGCTTCATGAATGCATGGTGCCATGGGGCGCCGGGAATCCTGCTTTCACGAATGAAACTGGAAGAGCTGTTTCCTGAGGATATGCAGATTAAAAAAGACAGGTTAAATGCTGCAGACTCTTTGTTTTATGGAGAACAGGATGAAAAAATTTGTCTGTGTCATGGGATGTCCGGGAATTTACTTATTATGAAGAAGTACCTTCGAAAATATGGTAATAAAAAAATGAAGGAGCAATATGAGGCGTTATGTGACTGCCTTTTATTTCAACTGGATCACCCGGCAAAAATATCTGGGACAGAATATCTGAATCTGGCTTTTATGAATGGCATTTCCGGTACGGGAATGGCATTAATGGAAATTTTATGAAAACTAAGGGAACACCTGCAGACTGTAAATTTATGGTCAGCAGGTGTTTCTTTTATTTGTTTTCGGAAATATATCTGAGAATTAGTTTCTTCTTCATCCGATTGACGTACTGGCGGGACAGCTTCAGTTTCCGGGCAATCTGGGCATCGCTTTTATCCTGATAAAAGTACATGGACAGAATTTTTCTCTGGACACTGTCCGAAGGGTAAGAGTTGATATATGCGGTTACATCATAATAGGTGTCATCAAAACTGTCGGGAGCCTGTAATGAAACAGAACAAGAATCAAAATCATCTTTTTCAGGTTCGGAAAGACAACTGCGGCAAAGGGAACGATATCTGTTTTCGACAGAGGTCTGCATGTATCTGATACATTCACCTTCTGAGGATGAAGAACTTAAATATGGCAATGTCTTTAACAAAGTAAGATACAATTCCTGTGTGGAATCTTCGCGTTCCATGCAGTGAATCCGGGATGCATATCCTTTCACAAGCGGTTCCATACGTTTGAGAATTTCACTGTCTGAATCTGGGATACCATTTTGATAATTTTGGATAAGTTCTGTCAGTGTTTTCATAGGTATCTACCTCCTTTTTAGGGGAAGTAGTAAGAAAACTGCTGATCAGAAACTAAAAAAGAAAAAAATTTGTGAGTTTACAAATGGAAGAGAAAAAACTCTTTATTAAGTGAGGTTGCAAATTTAGATCAGCGATAGGAGAAGAAATACATGGTAAAAAGAGATTTGCAAAATAATTGTAGAGAATAGAAATATGCTTTAAATTAAAACGGTAATAATAAGATTAGAAAAGACTTTTAGTAGACAAAACATAGAAAAAGTTTGCATAATAAAAGAAGATTAAGGAAGGAGGCAGAAACCATGGAAACAACGGTTATGAATGTGGCAGTTTCACAGGGAATCTGGGCTGTGCTTGCGGTTTTTCTTCTGATTTACATTGTGAAATCAAATGAACAGAGGGATACAAAGCAGGAAGAACGAGAGAAAAATTACCAGACGGTGATTGAGAGTTTAACTGAGAAATTTCAGATTCTGAATCAGGTTCAAAGCGATCTGAAAGAGATTAAGGATAATCTTTTTAACAAAAATTAAATAGGGAAAAGAAAAAAGCCTTTTCTGCAGGATATATTTTTCCAGCGGAGAGGGCTTCTGTCATTTTAGGTAAGAAAATAGGTTAATTTGAGAAAAATATGTTTACTAAAATGGTAGATGAATATAAGCATAACATTCGTGTCCATTAGAATACTTTTAATCCCAGATTTACAGATGTTCGTATAGTAAATGGTATATTATGATAATAAAACCTGACTTTTGGGTAGTGTAAAATAGATTAAAAAAAATGGCCGCAATCCAAGTGTTTATGCGAGGGTGTAAAAATTCTTGTGTCTATGGAAAGTAAATCTTTCTGATAAGAAATAGATATGTAAAATTTTGCTGTCGAATTAATGATTATGCGGCTGTCGAATATATCTTTGTACTTACAGTATTGCCATGTAGGAAAATTATATACA
>NZ_JAJCGT010000062.1:0-12301 GCF_020553185.1 Blautia sp. MSK18_10
GTGTGACAAGGCAGATGGTAGAAGAACGTCTGAAAGAAGTATTTATGGACAGCCTCGTTGGCGTAGCTGACTGTAAGCTTGTATGGGAATAGAAATTCCGAAGGAAAAAGCAGATCAGTGCATAATTGAAAAAGCTGATAAACTGAGTGCTTATCTTATCAAATAGAATAGATTGCTGCACAATCATACTTATTCCTGTATCTCTCAAATGCGGAGATACAGGAGTAATTTACAGGCTCTCTTTCTTGTCCATCCGGCAGCGTTTATCCAGGTGGCGGTTGATCAGAAGCAGGAATACAATTGTTGAGAGGACAGAAGAGATTCCGTCAGCAACAGGTTCTGCGAAAAAAGCCGCTTTTGCACCAAAGAAAGAAGGCAGGACAGCTGCACTGATCACAAAAAGAGATTTTCTGGTAACGGAGAGCGCAAGTCCTGTCTTTGGACATTCCAGGGCAGTCAGCCCGTCTACAAAGACATACTGGAAGCTTAGCGGAATGATCATCAGTGTATAGGTACGGATGACCCAGACAGATAATCTGATATACTGTGGATCAGTGGTAAACAGAAGAACAAAGTACCGGGGAATAAACCGGGAGAGAAGGAACATGATGGTGGTAAAGATAAGCATTACTCCCAGAATGTTCCTTTCTGCGTCCTTGACTCTGTTTACGCATCTGGCACCGTAATTGTAGCTCAGGATTGCCTGTGTACCTCCGCTGATCCCGATCATAGGTGAGGTGATCAGAAGCAGATAGCTTTGAGCAATGGTGGCACAGGTGATCAGCATATCGCCCTGGGAAGCACCACCATATTTCTGGAGCACTGTATTCATAAAGATCAGGATCAGGCTGTCTGTGGCCAGGATCAGAAAAGGAGAAAATCCCAGGGAAAGGATTTTCCTTATGACTTTTAAGTTGTACTGTCCGAAGGTAATCTTTACAGGAACCTTTTTTCCCAATAAGAAGGTCATTGCAAAGATGCAGGAGAGTATCTGCGAAATAACGGTTGCAATGGCAGCACCGGAAATTCCCATATGAAAACCAAAAATAAAAATCGGGTCTGACAGGATGTTACATCCTGCGCCGATCAGTACGGTAAACATTCCCACAAGGGGGAATCCCTGACAGTTGATAAAGTAATTAAGCCCTGTAGCCATCAGTGCGAAAAAGGTACCTGTTGTATAAATAGTCAGGTAGGTATTGGCAAAGGGGAAAGTAGCCCCACTTGCGCCAAACAACATAAGCAGCTTATCTTTTAGCAGAAGAAAGCTGACAGTCAGCAGAACAGAAAAAACACTGAGCATCAGAAAAGAATTTGCCAGTACCTGTTCTGCTTTTTTGTGATTCTTTTCGCCCATTCGGATTCCCATGGTAATGGAACCTCCGATTCCTACCAGGGTGCCAAAAGAAGTGAGAAGTGTAACGATAGGACCGCATATGCCTGCACCTGCAAGAGCCAGTGCGCCATTTTCGGAAATATGTCCGATATACATCCTGTCAATAATACTGTAAAGTACATTGACAAATTGCGCGGTCATAGAAGGGATGGCAAGCTGGAGCACCAGAGTGCGTACGGGTGCCTTGCCAAGATTTGCTGTTGCGTTCATTTTAATTTTCCTCATCCATTCGACAGGGACTGCCGCACTTGCATGTGCAGCAGCCCCTGTATATTAATCATTGTCAATTTTAACAGATATGGACAGAAAAAGCTATGATTTTGAGATATTGTCCTTGTAAAAGATATTGAGAATAGCCTCTCGGGGTCAGACCCCATGAAATACCGTAAGAAAAGAAGAGATCCTGTCAGCAGTTGTAAAAAGTGGGCGGTCATATGAGGAGATCATGAACTTTTTAAATGCAGGATCAGATGGAGAAAAGACGGAAAAATAGAATTATTTTGAAGCACAGATATAGGGACTCTCGATTTAGGCGGAAAAAGACTGGAAGTTCACATCGTACCAAGCAGGGATCAGATATTACAAGAGTACTGTATTTCTTTATTATAGGCAAGAAGGCGGTACTGACCAATGGATTTATAAAAAAATCGCAAAAGACACCAAAAGCAGAAAAGGAACTGGCAAAGAAATATAAAGCAGATTATGAACGGAGGTATGGCAATGAGTAGCTATAAAGATTATAAAAAAAGAGCATTGCAGAATCCGGAGGTAAAAGCAGAATATGATGCACTGCAGCCGGAATATGATATTATCCAGGCGATGATTGATGCAAGAGTGCAGCAGAACATGACACAGAAAGATTTATCAGCTAAAACCGGAATTACGCAGGCAGATATAAGCCGGATCGAGAATGGAACAAGAAATCCCAGCTTGAGTATGGTGAAAAAACTTGCACAGGGATTAGGGATGCAATTAAAACTGGAATTTGTTCCGATGCCAACAAAAAATAAAATGTAAAGAGTATGATGAGGAAATAGAAACCGCAGGAATTTTCGCCTGCGGTTTTTCTCTGCCCTGCCATATACAGAAATACCGCCATAGGAATATTGCTATACTATGACGGTATTACAAATCTTTTTCATCTTTAAAAGCGAATACATCATTGGGTGTACAATTAAGAATATTGCACAGTTTTTCAACGGTAAGGATTGTGATGTTCTGATTTTTCCGGAGCTGATCGAGGGTGTGCTTGTCAATTCCTTTGTTAATCAGGGCATATTGGGAAATGTGGCGTTGTTTCATGGTTTCCCATAATGGACTGTAATCAATCAAGGTATCCCCGCCTTTCTTTGCTTTTTGGCATAAAATACCATTAATTTCAATTATAATTGTCGAATAAACTAAAAAATATGGTGGACATCTTCACCATAAGAGATATAATTTGATCGAGGGATATGTAAAATAAAGGAAAATAAAGTCGGACAATGTAAGAATTGATTGATGGGTGCATGTGGGAGGAGAGTTATATAAGTGAATATTGAAAAGTTTTACTACGATGAACAGACAGAAATATATGAGCAGATGAAGAAGGAACAGGATGAGCATGAGCAGTCACTTTCGGTAGAGGAAAGGGAAAAAGAACATCAAAAATTATTCTAGGAAGCAAGTACGATTATGGAAAAAGCAGAGCGTAAAAAGAAAGAAGAATATCAGATCATCAATCCTGTAAAATATCAGAGATTTATATATCTGTCAGAACGGGCAATACAGTTTTCAAAAATCTCAGGATGTAATATTAAAATTCAGACATTTCCAGATATGTCTGCACTTATTAAAATGCAGACGGGATATATCTGGTTGCTGAGTGATGGTGAATCAGCACTGGAAGATAAGGAAACAATGAAGAATCTGTTATGAAGCGGACTGGGTAGGTATTGGCAGCAAAAAACATGGAGAAAAAGATGTCGTTGAATTGGAGTTTTGGTTTGAACTGGCAGAAAAATTAAAAAAGTAAATGAAGATGAAATGACTTTTCCACATATATCATTACTGTGATAAAATGTGAGAAAATATATATCAACATATGAAAAACGGAGGAGAGAGAGTTATGTTCGATACCATTCATCATATTGCAATCATTGGAAGCGATTATGAAAAATCAAAACATTTTTATGTGGATCTGCTTGGATTTAAGGTGATCAGAGAAAATTATCGAAAAGAACGTGATGATTACAAGATTGATCTGGCATGTGGACCGCAGGAAATAGAACTTTTTATCATAAAAAATGCTCCAGCTCGTGTAAATTATCCGGAAGCATTGGGATTACGCCATCTGGCATTTAAAGTTAAGAGTGTAGATGATACAGTAAAAGAATTGAATGGGAAAGGAATTGAAACAGAGCCGGTACGCCTGGATGATTATACCGGAAAGAAAATGACATTTTTCCATGATCCGGATGGACTTCCATTGGAAATTCATGAGTAGAAAATAGCATAGAATAGAAAGAGACAGATGCAGGTAATGAAATATTCCCACATCTGTCTTTTTTGTGCAAAGATTTATTTATCGGAATGTCGCAGACAGCTTTTTATAAAGGTAGCAGCTTTTATCATTTGTTCTTTTTCTTCATCAGAGCAGTCAGAGGATAATTCAAACCAGGTCTGATCAGCAGAAGAAAGAGAAAGAGCAGGTTTACCGGAATCTGCAGATAAAGCAGGACTGTCAGTATGGATACTGCTATTGTCATCCAATAATCTGTTCTGGATTTCTGATAGAGCTTTTTCACGATATTGAGCATCCATGTCCTGGATACTTTCAACAGAAGCATGGTAATTGCTTAATATGTGATTGATGTATCCATTTTTAAAATGCAGAAAAAGAGCATCTTCAGATAGAACTGCCAAATCCTTTGAGGTTGCAATTTCTAAATCTGCCTGTCCCTCCATTTTAAACAGAATAGAAAACAGATCGGATACAGACTGAATTTCAAAATCCATAAAAAGATTCACACTGATACCTAACGCATCAGCAATTTTTGAAAGTTGTTCATATTTCGGATTACGTTCATTGGCTTCGTACTTGCGGAGTGTACTGAAACTGATCTCAGCGTCCTGTGCAAGTTGTTCCTGTGTCATGTTACGAGCCAGACGAAAATACTTGATTATTTCTCCTGTATTCATAGGCAAAGTCCTCCAATAGCAAAAGTATATCACATTTTTAAATAAAAGTGCCACAAAAGTTTTGAGAAAAATATTGACAGATACAAAAGTAACACATAACTTACACAACAGATACAAAAGTACAAGTAAACTTATACATAACTGTCATAAGAAATATGAAAAAATATGCGGAAAACCAGACAGTTTAAAGATAAGTGACAGTTAAGTATAAGATGATCAGGAAAGGATGGAATAGGATATGGCAGAAATTATTATGGGAATTGATCATGGAAACGGAAATATGAAAGGGGTACATGTAAACTTTCCATGTGGTCTGGTAAGATATACTTCTGAACCAGGACGATTTATGAATGAGGATATTCTGGAATACAACGGTGTGTATTATACGTTATCAGAAACAAGAATGCCATTCAAAGCAGATAAGACAGTGGATGAAGATTACTTTATACTAACTTTATTTTCACTGGCTTTGGAAGCAAAGGAAAGAGGAATCACTTTATCCGGCAAAGATATTGTACTGGGAGTTGGACTGCCACCAGCAGACTTCGGACAGCAGGCTCCGGGATTCAAAAAATACTTTATGGAACATTCAAAACATGGAATTTCTTTCCGATTCAATGGAAAGCCGGTAAATTGTTACCTGAAAGATATTCTGGTAAGTCCTCAAAATTTTGCGGCAGTCATGTGCTATAAAGCAAGCCTGTTCCGTCAGTACCGGACGGTCAACTGCATTGATATTGGAGACGGAACTGTAGATTTACTGGTAATCAGAAAAGGACAGCCGGATTTGTCAGTTCGTGTCAGTGACAGATCTGGAATGGCGATTCTCCGTTCAGAAATTTCTAATTCCATCCAGCAGAATTACGGTATCCATCTGGAATCCTCAGACGTAGAGCAGGTATTAATGCAGGAAGCAACGATTCTGGATGAAGAAGTGGTAAGAGAGATTCAGAAAATGGCAGGGGATTGGATGCAGAGAATTATCAATAAACTCCATGCGTATGTACCAGATTTCCGAACTAATCCGGCAGTATTTCTTGGTGGAGGTAGCCTGTTACTGAAACAGCAGATTGAAAAATCTTCTGATTTTAAATATATAGAGTTTATCGAGGACATCCGGGCAAATGCGGTAGGATATGAGAAAATGACAGCATTACACATCCAGAAGAGACAGGGGGTGTAATGTGTGGGAGAGATACGGGTTGTACTGATATTTAATGAAGATAATGAACGGCAGAGAGAAATCGGAAGGTATCTGAAATCACAGAAAAGGTGCAAAACAGCACTGATTACAGAACTGGTTTATGCGTGGCTGCATAAAGAAAATGCACCCGTTTCTTCCTATAATAATGCAAATGTCAGTGTAGAGGAATTAAAGCAGCAGTTGTTGCAGGATACGGATTTTATACAGCAGATAAAAAAGAGTGTAGTTATTGAAGAAGATGCCGGGAAAGTGATAGAAGAAGAACAGAGCGATGGACTGGATATGGATGAAGGGATGCTGATGGCGGGGCTGTCGATGTTTGAGAATAATTTATAGGATAGTTTTTTAATATGGCAGTATTGTATATAAAAAATATACAGTGCTGCTTTTTTGTGTTAATATAACTGAAAAGAAAGTTTTTTGTTTTTTATAATCGGCGTAGAAATGAAAAAACGAATATCATGGGGGAAGGATTATGATTAAATATCCATTATATGTTACATTAGATACGAATATTTTTGATGCTAATAAGTTAGACTTCAGTAAAGAGAGTACATTAGGGATATGGAACGATCTGAGTACAAATGAGCAGGAAACAGTAATGTCAATGCTGAGTGGACTTCGGAAGTAGAAGAACAGTTCGAGTATATGTATCGGCTGTTCTTTTTTTATTTTTTGGCGTTAAAACGGTAATGTTTTTCTTGTATACAGTAGAGTGCTATAGTATAATAAAACCAGTTTTTTTGCATAAGTATTAAAGCTATAATATGGAAATCGGCAAACCAGATGAAAGTCTGGGACGCAAAGCTACAGGGGCTGAAGCACATTGGGGTCAGACCCCATAAAGAAAAAATAAACATTTCTAAAGAAATTATAAACAAAACAAGGAGAGCGGTAGCTCCCTACGCTGCTCGAATGAATCACACACCTCTCCGTGGTGAGTAGCAGGCAACGTCTATATGGACGGCTAAGATGTGAAGATGAAATGTTTGATTAGTTGGAATAGGAATTTAGAAATACTCCGGGGTCAGACCCCATAAAGAAAAAATAAACATTTATATTATAAATTATATATGTCTTTTTGACTATCTTTTTATATCTTCTTAAATGTCCGCAAAGCCTTATTTTATCGGCTCTACGGGCATTTTGCTTTTGTGGTAAACCTCACATATCTAGGTCTATCTTCTTATAATTTCGCTATCAAGCGTGGTTAAAATCGTGGTAAATACTTCTTATGCGATTAGACGCTGAACCTCTGATTTTGCAGTATCTATGGACGCATGAGCGTACCAGTTCATTGTGATACTGATATTTGAATGTCCCATGATATACTGTAAATCTTTCGGGTTCATGTTCTTGTTTGCCAGTCTTGTACAGAACGTATGGCGTAGCGTGTGCGGTGTGATATGTGGCAAGGGGTTATCCTTATGGTGCTTGTTGTATTTCTTTACCATACGGACAAAAAGCATAGTGTAATCAATCGCAACTTTAGGCTTGCCTTTATGATTGACAAATAGAAAGTTGCCCCGTCCGTCTATCACAAATGGTTCTGCCTTTGGGCGTTTCTTCATAACTCGTTGAAATGCTTGTATCGTTTCTTTGCTTAATGGCACTTGCCTTGTTCCGCTTTTTGTCTTAGGTGTTTCAATATAATAGCCCTGTTCCTTGCTCTTTAATAACTGGTGGTCGATAACCACAACCTCATGGATAAAATCAACGTCCATGATTGTCAGTCCGCACAGTTCCGAGATACGAAGTCCTGTCTTTAACAGTATCAGCACATCATCATAATATTTGTGATACACATTGTCTGTCTTGATGAATGATAACAAGGCTTGTTCCTGTTCCTCTGTTAATGCGACTTTCTCTTTGGTATCATTTTCTAGGACTTCACTTAACTTGAAATCAAAAGGGTTTTTCCTTACACAATCGTCTTGTATGGCGATATAGAATGACGCTTTTAACGAGCGTTTATGGTTGTTAATGGTGTTATAGGAAAAGCCTTTGTCTTTCATGCGTAACGCCCATTCTTTAGCGTCAGAGGGTTTTATCGTATCAATGCTCCTAGCACCTAACTTATCCTCTTTCAATAACCGCATGAGCTGTTCCCGTTGTTTCTGTGTGCTTTTCTTCACGTTTGCCCTCTGTGCGTTCTGTTTGGCGTAGAGTTGGCAAAGCGTCATTTTCTTGCCTGTGCTGTCGATACCGTCCTCAATATCCCGTCTTATCTGCTGTTCCAATTCACGAAGTGAGGGTTTTTCCCGTTTACCCTTTGGTGTCGGGTCTGTGGGTGTCAATCTCCAAGCATACACATATTTTGTGTTTCCAAATGCGTCCACATATTTATATAAGTATTTTCCGTCTGTTCGTTGGCTCTCTCCAGTATGCAGGATACGTCCTTTACTATCCCGTCTTTTTTCTTTCATGGTGTCTGCTCCTTTCCTTGTTGGAAAGAGCCTTGATATGACTTGTGTTCATCATAACACATACAAGGCTCATTTGCATTAGATTGCGTCCAATTTGTCAATGACCTTTTCAAACTGTCGGCGTTTAATCTGTATGCGGTTGCCATTCATAATGAGCCAGCCAGCGTCCTTGTTTTCCTCTGCCAATCGTCTTAACTTGTTTTCTCCGATACGGAAATACTTTGACGCTTCTTCAATGGTAAGGGTGTACTTTTCCCATACGGGAATATCGTTGTTATTCATCAGATACCCCCTTTCCCATGTTTCGTATCATACTGGATATAGGGGATAAGGTCGGTGCGGTCTATCCTCTGTAAGTGGGCGGTTAGTTTACTGGAAAGGGAATTACTGTATCTTGCCTTATCAAGCATAGTTCCCACTTTTTCCAGTCCACCTAATGCGTCATGTTCTTCTAAGAAGTAAAAACTTTTGACAGCGGAAATCACGCCACCCTCTGTGAGCCATTGCTGTGTTTCCTCAAGAGAATTATGTAGTTTCGGTACTTGCAGTTTCAAGACTTCCACAGCCCCTAAAAAGCGTTCCCAAAACCGACACGTTTTCCATCTGCTCTTATTACTTTCATTTCTGTTTGGCACGACAAAGCGTAGGTTGTTTGCCAATAGCCCGAAAGCCAGTTCCCCAAGTTCCAGCGGTCTGTCTTTGAATGTCATGGCAAAGGCATGAGCCTTATCATCACGCAGTTGCATTTCTGTCCGTTTCCAACTGCCGACTTCATCAAGTGTCTTATTATGTTTTGAACAGACTTCCTTATCTTTGTCATAAAAGCGGTAGGACAATCCCGATTTACCAGCACCAATATAAACAGTCTTTGCAGTGTCGAAATCATCAAACTTGCTTTCGTCAAAGTGGTAGCCCTCACTATTCGAGATAAATTCCTCTTTTTCGCATTTCTTCTTTATCTGCTCTATGGTAAAGAATGGTTTTTCGTTCTTATCATCAATGGCAATATCAAGTCTAGTGAAATGGAAGTTATCCAGTCCGTATCTTCTCTCACAGCGTCGGAACATATCCCCAAAGGTATAATTCCTACTGTCGAGAATACGGAAAATATCATCACAACCTCTGCCAGTCATAACAAGATAACAGCCTAGCCCCTGTGGGTTGTCCTCTGTCTTTCTTGCGTCCCCCGATACATAAATATCTCCAATCTGCCAGCGTGATTGATATGTCTTGAATTTTATCGTTGCTGGATAAACATTGAAAATGTCAGTCGGTAAATCTAAAATGTGCATGATTACATCTTCAGCGGTTGCCGTTTCAAATACAATGCTGATGTAATCAATCTTAACGGATAAATTTTTGTGTGTAGTTATAGTGCATTTCTCCTTTCGTATGCCCCGTTTTTTTGCGGGATAAAAATCGTATTTTTTCCTTTATTTATCACAGTTTCTAGGTACTATGACATGTATACGCAGGGCGGTGTTACATATACGCCCTTTATGAACGCCTAAAGGCGTTCCCTTTCCAAAAGGAACTGTCTGTCCGAAACACGTCTGGGGGACGTGCCCCGTCCAGCCAGCCCCTTTTGGAAACCACTATTTTCTGTCTGATAGTCCACGTTTATTCATTCTATCAAAATGAAAATACATCTTTTCTATGCTTACTCAAGCGTGTGATTGACCCTAGCGTGCTTAATCACTCTGTCTGATACGATAATAACGCTATTAGAATTACTTGTCAAGAAGTTTTTGTTGACTTTTTGATATATATTAAGTATGATATGCTTATAAATACCAATAAAAGCAATGAAAGGAGTGTTTATACTGAGTTATGGAGCATTACGAAAAGAAAATCAGTTTCTTAGGAGAAAATATACAGACCATAAGAAAGCACAGAGGAATGAAACAACAGGAACTTGCGGACAAAATCGGTATCAATATGCAGAGCCTTTCCAAGATTGAACGGGGTGTAAATTATCCTACCTTTGATACATTAGAAAAGATAATGGACGTGCTGGGTGTAACCCCAAATGAATTACTGTCGGGAGAATGGAAGTATGTTAATCAAGCCGAAAAGGAAGTCTGCCAGTTTTTAAGAATTGAAGAACGACTAAATGCAGAATTAAAACATGGGCATTATGACAACTTCTTTGACAGCGAAGAAGAATGGCTGGAATATGAGTTGAAAAAGTTACGGGAATATATTACCGACTACATCAACGGAAAAAGCATTGTAGCGTCCGACCTTTATCCAATCAAAGAATTTATCCAGCATTTGAAGTTTCAAAAACTGTTAGACCACTATGATGATTTATACAGCATGGATATGTTCGGTGAAAGCATAGAGGGACATAAATATAGGACACCTTATCAAGTCGTAAAAATGATAAACCCCAATTCAAAAGAAGATATGGAATTATTACGGGAAGTATTGAAAAATAACGATTTTGATGATGAGGACGAGTAACCCTTTTCCTCTTTGTAGAAGATACAGCAAACAAAAAGCCCAGTAAAGAGTGCAAAGCACCACCAATGGTGGCAAGGCTCTTGACAGGGCTTTTCCTTTACTGTTTGTGGCAGACAAGAGGAAGAAAGGGACAAAATCTGATTTGTAGTAAATTATATAAAAACGATATGAGATGTATTTGTATCATTTTCTTGTTGACACCATTTATATTAAGTGATATATTTGTCTTATAAAGATACAAAAACATCACATTGAAAAGAGGGATGATTATGACAAAAAAACAAATGAAACAAGTTATCTTTATGGGAGTAGGGTGTGTAATATTACTGATTGCAGGGATAATTTACTCTTTATTATTTAACGACGCACGCTGGGTTAAAAACATGGATATGTCTAATTATGTATTTTCCATAAAGGATATACCAATGTTGATAGTCGGTGCTTTGATAGCTATTTATGTCTTATATGTAACAGTTATCTTCTTTAAAAACGCCTTTTCTAAAAATTTTAAAGACAAAAACTATTCAAGAACAGTATCTTCATATTGGGGACTGTGTGGAATATTTGGATTTCTAGGTTTTAGCGGTTTTTGGACTTATTTTGAATATGGGAAAATATATCCTTTTGTATTCTTTATATTTTTTGGCTTTTTCGGCTTTTTCTTTGAAGGAAAACTTTCTCACACTTTAGAAGATGAACTTTTTTTAGAAAATAAAAGAAAAGCAGAAATAAACGCCTATAAAGTAGGATTTAAACTTCTCTTTATAGTCATTTGGCTTATGGCAATAGGAATGTTTTCTCGTAATGTGGAATGGTGTGCAATTTTTATGCTCATTTCTGTTTCACTTATCTATGCTTTAGTCATTTTTCTTAGCAACTATTTATTATACCGCTACGAAAAAGGAGAATAAGTCATGGTAGAAGATTTCATGTGCAACTTAAAGGTATATCGTGTAGCACAAGGTTTAACACAAGAACAACTGGCAGAAAAAGTCGGGGTTCGTAGAGAAACAATTATGAGGTTGGAAAAAGCACAATACAATCCATCTCTAAAACTGGCGATTGATATTTCACGGGTTCTCAATGCACCGATAGAAGATATTTTCATTTTTAAATAAGATAGTGGTAGTAAATTCGGTTCTATGTGATATTGGGAACAATAGAATATTAAGTTTTACATCAATATAAGAGTAATGCAACTATAATGTTAATTTGTATTGCTTGGAGGAACAATACCTGATGAAGATGATAATGATGTCATCGCAGAACAACTTGCAAAAATCAGTGAACAGATGGCAATTAAGAATAGGCGTAGCAAAAAAATTTGGAAAATTGCTGGGGTTATATTCCTAGTAATTGTGCTATTGAATATCCTCTTGATAATATTTAATATGTCGGTATCTAAAAACGTTTCAACAGATAGTAGCACCACTTTCATAGAAATAGGTGAAGATGATGTGATTGATGTAGAATAATTTCCAACATACAATCCCAGTTTGACAACTTTATATCCATACACACAAAGCAGTTAGTCTTAGGATTGACTGCTTTTTAACAAAAGACACCACTCAGGTTGGTATGCTCCCCGTCAAGAGGACAATAAAAAATAATAAATTTTTGTATCGTCAG
>NZ_JAJCGT010000063.1:0-10641 GCF_020553185.1 Blautia sp. MSK18_10
TTTGGCTTGTATGTCTCGGGATTTTGGCATATTCATGCCAAAACACCTCGCGGGACAGTGGTGTGTGAACAGTAACCCAGTAACTATAAAGTTCACATAAAAATCAGAGAGGAGAGTGTACATCTCTCCTCTTTTATGCTAGAATATAATTTGCAATTTGCCCAGAGGCTTTAGAGAGCACAGGCAGACTTATGAATAATGCAAATAATATTATGAAGCAGCTTCCCAGGGAACAGCGGCCGTATGAGAAATGCTTTATGCAGGGTGAGGGTTCATTAAATGACACTGAACTGCTGGCAGTAATCCTGCGCAGCGGCACTTCAGGAAAGAATTCACTGGCACTTGCACAGGAGATCCTGAAATTTATGGAGTCGTCCTCCTATCCCGGCCTTATGGGGCTTATGCATGTATCTGTACAGGATCTTATGAAGATTCATGGAATCGGACAGGTAAAAGCAGTACAGTTAAAATGCATTGGAGAACTTTCCAAAAGAATTGCCAAGGCTGCTGCCAGACCGCAGATAGTTATGAACAATCCCTCCTCCATAGCAGCTTATTATATGGAAGAACTCCGCCATGAAGAGCAGGAACTGGTGATCTGTATGATGTCAGATGTGAAAGGACATTTTCTGGGAGATAAGATACTGACCCGGGGAACTGCAACCGGTTCGCTGGTAACACCAAGGGAAATCTTCATGGAAGCCCTGCGCCGCCATGCAGTCAGTCTGATATTGATACACAATCATCCAAGTGGTGATCCTACACCAAGTCCGGATGACTTACAGATCACAGCCAGGATTTATCAGGCGGGGGAACTGCTGGGAATACATCTGCTGGATCATATTGTGATCGGGGATCAGAGATACTGCAGCTTCAGAGAAGAAGGATTATGGAATACATGTACAGAATAAGGCAACAACAAAGGGGCAGAATATGCTATTTGAGAAAACATATGGAATAGATTTGGGAAGCAGTTCCGTAAAAGTCTATTCTTTTTTCAGAAACAAAACTTATATCGAGAAAAATATGATCGCGTCCAAGGGACACACGATCATTGCAATGGGAAATGAAGCATACGATATGTTTGAGAAATCCCCCACAGATATTACGGTTACTTCGCCAATGACATTTGGCATGATCGCTAATCTGGAACTTCAGGAGATTGTTCTTTACAGTATGATCCGAAAGATCGATCATATCCTGGGATTTGGCGCAACAATGTATTTTACTGTTCCTCTGGATATGACTGCGGTTGAGAAACGGGCATATTTTCATGTGGCGAATGGTCACTGGTTAAAGAAAAATCGCGTATTTATGGTAGAGGCACCCATTGCAGATGCCATTGCCATGGGTGTCAATCTGGAAGATCCGGAAGGAAATATGATCGTAAATATCGGTGCACAGAGTACAGAAGTATCGATCATCACCGGAGGAAAGATCATTATCAGCAGGAAAATACCGCTGGGAGGCAGACAGATGAATGAATCTGTCTGCAGTGAAATACGTAAAAGATATAATCTGCAGATTGGCACAAGGACTGCCAAGAGGCTTAAGATGGTCATGGGACGCCTCAGTGATCCGAAAAAGGAAGTACGTAAGGTTGTAGGAATTGACTGTATTTCCGGACTGCCAAGAGAAGAAATCATTTCTTCTTATGTGGTAAATGACGGTATCATGAACTGTCTGAATGAGATTGCGGCAGAGATGAAAACATTTCTGGAGCGAATTCCTCCCCAGATTTCCTACCATATTGCGAAACAGGGGATTTACATAACCGGAGGCAGTACCAGACTTCCTTATATTGATAAATACCTTGCCAGTTATACAGGATTCACCTTTAATCTGTCAGATTTTTATGAAACCTCGGCAGTTACAGGTCTGGAGAAAATAATCAGAAATAAAGAACTGCGTGAATGGGCAGTACCGGTTACGCAGAGAAAACTATAATTTTTAGGGGTGCATCAATGAAAAACCTGAAAAAGAAAGTACATTTTAGGATTAAATTAAAAAGTAAACATCTTCTGGTCATTATGTCGATTTTCTGCGTCAGCTGTATTGCTGCCACTTTTTCATCCGGCGTAACCACTGCACCGCTGCAGGATGCCGCCGGGATACTGATCGTTCCATTTGAAAACAGCATCAATCGGATCAGTTCAGTTCTGAAAGGAATGCAGGACCGTATGCGTGATAAAGAAGAAATCCTCAGTGAGAACGAAAATTTAAAGGCACAGATAGACAGTCTCACAGAACAGAACAATAAACTGATCCAGGATCAGACAGAATATGTAAGATTACAGCAGATGTATAATCTTGACCAGCAGTATACCGAATATCCAAAGATTGCTGCAGAAATCATATCCAAAGATCCGGGCAACTGGTATGATACCTTTATGATCAACCGGGGATCTGCAGACGGCATTCGTGTGGATAATAATGTACTTGCAGATAAAGGTCTGGTCGGGATCGTGACAGAGGTCGGAACTCACTGGGCGACTGTACGTTCCATTATCGATGACAGCAGCAATGTCAGTGCCATGACTGTCAGCACACAGGATAACTGTGTGGTGGAAGGAGATCTGGAACTCATCGATGAGGGTAAATTAAGCTTCAGCCAGTTGTATGACCAGAATAATAAAGTAACAGTGGGGGAACGCATCGTTACCTCCAATATCAGTGAGAAATATGTAGAGGGACTGTTTATCGGATACGTCAGTGAGGTGGAACAAAACAGCAACAATCTGACCAAAACAGGTACCATTGTCACACCTGTAGATTTCCAGCATCTGAAAAATGTACTTGTCATTACAGTAAATAAACAGGATTCTGTTAATGACAATGCTCAGGCAGCTCAGGAGGCGACTGCAAATGAAGAGTAAGATAGCGTTATTTTTTATGATCCTGATCAGTTTTCTTCTTCAGTGTACTCTTCTTCATGTGATATCCATCGGTTCTATCACGCCGAATCTGATCCTGATCCTGTGTATATCCATGGGGCTGATGCGCGGAAGAAAAAGTGGACTGTGGACAGGATTTTTCTGTGGATTTCTGGTAGACATGTTCTATGGCTCTGTGTTTGGTTTCTACGCTCTGATCTATATGTATATTGGCTTTTTAAGCGGATATGCCCACAGGATCTGCTATGATGATGACATAAAGGTTCCGGTTATGCTTGCAGGTATCGGGGATTTACTGTACGGACTTTCTGTCTATGCATTGCAGTTTCTGCTCAGGGGACGTCTGGGGCTCGGAACCTATTTATACCGGATTATTTTACCGGAGATTTTTTATACAGTGATCCTTACACTGATTGTTTACCGGGTATTTCATTATATTAATTATCATTTCATGAAGAATCCATCAATGAAGGAAAGTGAGTCTATTTGGGTACTAAAATAAAAAGATTTTTTAAAAAGATACGAATAAAACGTACCACAATACTGGTACTGGTTTTTGTATTTATGTCAGCCACTCTGGTCCGTCAGCTTTTTGAACTGCAGATCATCCAGGGAGAGGCTTATATCAGCAAATTTGAATCAAGAACAACAAAAAAACGTGTGATCAAAAGTACGCGTGGCAATATCTATGACAGAAATGGTGAGGAGCTGGCAACAAATGTGCTGGCTTATTCTGTTACCTTTGAGGATAATGGAACTTATGATTCTACCAGAGAAAAGAATCTTACACTGAACGGGATTGCCTATAAAGTCCTGAAAATCCTTGAGTCCAACGGGGATTCCATCAGTACCGGCTTCCATATTGTTTTGGATGAGAGCGGGAATTATGCTTTTGATGTTGATGAGGGATTTACTCTGAACCGTTTTCGTGCGGATATTTACGGAGAACCGTTGATTGATAACCTGACAAAAAAACAGAAAAATGCCACTGCAGATCAGATGATCGAGTTTATGAGCGGAAAAGAGGGATTTTCCATTGTTCTTTACGGCGATAATGCTTATACCAAAGAAGAACTGACATCCCATGGACTTCCGGAGAACCTGTCAAAGCAGGATATACTTGAGCTTTCCAAAATCCGCTATGCACTGAGCACTAACAGTTTCAAGAAGTACATGGCCGTTACGATTGCTTCAAATATAAGCGAAAAATCTGTAGCTGCAATCAGAGAAGATCAGCCGGAGCTTCAGGGAATTGACATTGTAGAGGATTCTGTCCGCAAATACATTAATGATGCAAGCATGGGACCAATTCTTGGTTATACGGGACAGGCTTCTTCAGAAGAGCTTGAAGAACTGAGACAGAAGAATCCTGATTATTCAAATGATGCGATCATCGGTAAATCGGGAATTGAGAAATATATGGAAACATCTCTTCAGGGAACAGACGGTGAAGAAACTGTCACTGTCGATAACCTTGGTAAAGTACTTAAGATTGACGACAGCACGAGAGTAGAACCTGTCGCAGGTAACGATACCTATCTTACCATAGACAGCAGCTGGCAGTCCGCCATCTACCAGATACTGAAACAGAGAGTTGCCGGAATCCTTTTATCCAAGATCGAAGCAGCCAAAACCTATGATTTCAGTGTAAATGATGCTGCACAGATCAAGATACCGATCTATGATGTATATAATGCCTTGATTGCCAACAGTGTCATTGATATCAGTAAATTCAGTGATGCCAACGCCTCCGATACAGAAAAAAATTTATATGCCAAATTTCAACAGAAACAGCAACAGGTTTTTGATACAATAACTAACAGACTGACAGCTGAGGATCCACCGGCCGTAAAAGATGAAGATGATCAGATCCAGGAATATCTTACTTATATCTGTGATGATCTTCTCAGAGATACGCTGGGGATTATCTCAAAGAATGCCATTGATACCTCTGACAGTACTTATCAGAAATGGACAACCGATAAAGATATCAGTCTGAAAGATTATCTGACATATGCGGCAAGTCAGAACTGGATCGATATTTCCAAATTTTCTACAGAAGGAGATTATCTGGATTCCGATGAAGTATATCAGGCTCTTACAGATTATCTGATTGATTATCTTAAAAAAGACACCAATTTCTCAAAACTTCTGTATAAGTATATGCTTCAGGAAGACACCATTTCCGGAAGCGAGATCTGTCTGGTGCTGTATGAACAGGGAGTTTTATCAAAAGATGATGGCAGTTACGAGGCACTGGCCTCCGGCTCCATGACAGCTTATGACTTTATGATCAATAAAATTTATACTCTCGAAATAGAACCTGCGCAGCTTGCGCTGGAGCCATGTTCTGCTTCTGCAGTAATCACAGATGTCAAAACAGGGGATGTTCTTGCATGCGTATCCTACCCGGGATATGACAATAACCGTCTGGTAAATAACATGGATACGGATTATTATGCGAAATTATCTACAGATAAATCCAGTCCGTTTTTCAATAAAGCAACCCAACAGACAGCAGCACCGGGTTCTACATTTAAGATTCTGTCTACAATTGCCGGAATGTCTGAAGGAGTGATCGATGACGGAACATACATTAACTGTACCGGATCCTTTGATCTTGTAACACCTCCAATCAACTGCTGGAACAAACAGGGACATGGAGAGATCGAGATCAGGGAGGCGATTGAACAGTCCTGTAACTATTATTTCAATATGATTGGTTTTAAACTTGGTCAGGATGCAGACGGAAACTTTTCAGAAAACCGAAGCCTGAGTGTACTGCAAAAATATGCTTCAGAGATTGGTCTGGATAAGAAAACAGGTATCGAGATCACAGAATCCGCACCTCATGTGTCAGATTCCTACGCAGTCCCGTCTTATATCGGACAGGGTACCAATGCTTATACCACCAGTCAGCTGGCACGTTATGCAACAGCGATCGCTACCAGTGGAAATGTTTATGATCTGACTTTACTTGACAGACAGACAGATTCCAAGGGTAATACTTTAAAAAAATATGAGCCGGATATCATTAATACAGTTGATGTATCACAGAATGTGTGGGATGATATTCACGACGGAATGTACCGGGTAGTACAGACTCACAGACAGTTTGACGGACTTGGCGTGGATGTGGCAGGTAAAACCGGTACAGCCGAGGTAAATGTTTATCATCCAAACCATGGTATGTTTGTGGGATATGCCCCGGCTTCAGATCCTGAATATGCGATTGCAGTGCGTATTGAGAATGGATATGCTTCCGGTAATGCGTGTCTTGCAGCTGATGATATTTTTAAATATATCTTTGAATTAACTGATGAAAAGTCTATTCTTACCGGTGTTGCGGCAAGTGATACCAGTGACACTTCGAATGACTGAAACTACCATACAGGAGAATACCAGAAGAATGGAAATTTTTTCAGGGAGGAAATTGTAACTATGAGTGAAGTCATTGTGATTACTTCCGGCAAAGGCGGAGTAGGAAAAACCACAACTGTCGCCAATATCGGAACAGGTCTGGCTATGCTGGGCAAAAAAGTTGTTGTGGTTGATACAGATATCGGTCTGCGGAATCTGGATGTTGTTCTGGGCCTGGAGAACAGGATTGTCTATAATCTGGTGGATGTCATTAACGGAAGCTGCCGTCTGCGACAGGCTCTGATCAAGGATAAAAGACATCCGGAATTATGTCTTCTGCCATCTGCGCAGACAAAAGACAAATCCGCTGTGTCTCCGGAACAGATGATAAAACTGACCGACGATCTGAGAGAACAGTTTGATTATATTCTTCTGGACTGTCCGGCAGGAATTGAACAGGGATTTAAAAATGCGATCGCAGGTGCTGATAAAGCCCTGGTAGTTACCACGCCGGAGGTTTCTGCGATACGTGATGCAGATCGGATCATCGGACTCCTGGAAGCCAACGAGATCAGAGATATCAGCCTGATCATCAATCGCCTGCGGCCGGATATGATTGCAAGAGGTGATATGATGTCCGTAGATGATGTAACGGATATCCTTGCTGTTGATCTGATCGGAACAATTCTGGATGATGAACAGATTGTGATTGCCACAAATCAGGGGGAGCCTCTTTCCGGGAAATCTTCTCAGGCAGAAGAAGAATACATGAATATCTGTAAACGCCTCTTAGGTGAAGAGATTCCGTTTGCAGACATTAACAGGAAGCAGGGGTTATTAAGAAAAATAGGTAGTTTTTTCAAAAAGTAGCCTGTATTTATAAGGGGGAATCTGTGTGAAAGCTTTTTTTAAAGAAAAGAAGCGTTCAGCCGGATATGCAAGAGACCGCATGAAGCTTCTGCTGATCTCGGAACGTATCGACTGCTCTCCACAGATGATGAAAATGTTGCGGAATGATATGATACATACCGTAAAAAAATACCTTACTATTGATGAAGAACAGGTAAAAATCCAGATTACGCAGGAACCTGCAGTACTCCATGCGTATATTCCTGTTTTAAACAAAAAGGATAACCGTTTGGTATCTTCACAGTTACTAAAAAGGACAGATAAATTATGTTAAAGCAATATAAATTAAGATTTTACAATTTCAGACTGATCATTTTCCTGCTGGCGATCAGCCTGATAGGAGTTACACTGGTAGGCACAGCAGCATCGGACCTGCGATCAAAGCAGTTTGCCGGAGTAATACTTGGACTTATTGTCATGCTGATCCTTTCTTTGCTGGATTACTCATGGATCATGAACTTTCAGTGGATCATGTATGGATTTAATATTATCATGCTGATCGTTGTGCGTATTGCGGGTGACAGTGCTAACGGTGCCGCCAGATGGATCGGTATCGGATCTTTCCGATTTCAGCCGACAGAATTATCAAAAATTATCCTGATCGTATTCTTTGCAAAATTTTTTATGGATCATGAGGAAACACTGAATACACTTAAAACGCTGGCATTATCCGGCGTGTTACTGGCAGTACCTCTGTTCCTGATCCTGGAACAGCCGGACCTGAAAAATACAATTACTGTTGTAGTAATTTTCTGTATTATGATCTATATTGCAGGTTTAAGCTATAAGATCATCGGAGGAGCACTGCTTATTGCTGTTCCATTGACCATTATTTTTTTATCAATTGTTGTCCAGCCGGATCAGAAACTGCTCAAGGATTACCAGAGAAGTCGTATCATGTCTTTTTTGTATCCGGAAAACGAAGAATACTCGGATGATATTGAACAGCAGAATAACTCTAAAACTGCAATTGCTTCAGGGGAACTGGTTGGTAAGAAATTAAGCGGTGATAACAGTACAACTTCTGTAAATCAGGGAAACTTCGTGGCAGAGAATCAGACAGACTTTATTTTTGCTGTTGCAGGTGAAGAGTACGGATTTATTGGATGCGTGATAATTGTATTGCTACTTTTGGCAATTGCCTTTGAATGTATCCGGATGAGTCTTCGGGCAAAAGATTTGTCAGGAAAGGTTCTTTGCTGTGGAATCGGCGGCCTGATCGCACTACAGAGCTTCATTAATATCTGTGTTGCAACAGGTCTTGCGCCTAATACGGGAACTCCCCTTCCTTTTGTAAGCTATGGACTGACTTCGCTGGTAAGTCTGTATATTGGTATGGGGCTTGTACTCAATGTAGGACTTCAGAGCAGCACATACAATAAAGAAATTATTCAAAAAGAAATTGACAGAAGAGAGGATTACTTATGAGAACAAAAAAGAAATCTTCCGGTAAAATACCGGAAAAGAAATCTGCTGTTCCATACAAATCTACAGCTCCGCACAGACACAAACCTTCCAGACCGCTTCAGACAGTCAAACTGCCGAAATCGCAGATGCCATCCAGACAAACAGAGGAGCATCAGGCTTTGCTACGTACAAAATATCATAAAAAGCGTCAGAGATTAAAACATATATTCAGGATTCTGGTTGGTGTATTTGTGATTCTTGCAGCTGCCGGCGGTGTTTTTTACGGATGGAATATATTAAGCGGAAATTATTTTGGTACTCCTGAACAGGCTTTTGATTCTTCTGAAGTTTTCACAAATGCCCTTGCAGCTAAGGAAAATATGAGAACAGAATCTTTCGCCCAGAAATTATGCGTTTCCCCCAAAGGAAATGTTGATCGTATTAAGAATGCCCAGCTGGAAGATGGACAGAAAGGGCTACTGTTCAGTCTGAGCAATCATAAAGTACTGTATGCAAACGGCATTTATGATAAGGTGTATCCTGCAAGTATTACCAAGATCATGACAGCAATGCTTGCATTACAAAGTGGAAAACTGAATGACACTGTCACGATCACTCAGGATAATGTTACACTGGAGGATGGATCACAGGTCTGCGGATTTGTGGCCGGCGATCAGGTTACCCTTGATCAGCTTCTCCACTGTCTGCTTGTATATTCCGGCAATGATGCAGCTTCTGCCATTGCGGAATATGTTGGAGGCAATACAGAGAACTTCGTACAGATGATGAATGATTATGCCGCAAAGCTTGGATGTACAGGAACACATTTTTCCAATCCACATGGACTGCAGGATGAAAATCACTATACAACACCATATGATATTTATCTGATGCTGAATGAAGCATTCACCTACCCTGAATTTACAGAAATTACAGAGTTGCCGTCTTATACAGTAACCTATACAGGCTCAGACGGAACTGAAAAAAGCACCACGCTTACCGCAACAGACCATTATCTTACCGGAGAGGCAACAGCCCCAAAAGATGTTACAATTCTCGGTGGTAAAACCGGAACAACAGAAGTAGCCGGCAATTGTCTTGCAATCCTTACACAGAATGCATACGGAAAAACTTTTGTTTCAATTGTAATGGGAGCTGCTACGAAAGAACTTCTGTATCAGGAGATGAATTCACTGCTTCAGAATATCAACAGTTAGTCAATATAAAACGGATACAGTTATCATTAATTGTATCCGTTTTATGTTATAGAAAATTCTCCGCAATGTTTTTATAACACCTATAACATAATAAAGTCTTCCGACAGGGGTCGTACAAGACCATCCACTTTGCTGTTACAAGAATTCCGGTTACATAAAAGAACGAGGTGAAAGATCATGAATAACAATTGTATTACAACATACACAGGCAGACATATAGATCCATTACATCCGGATCCGGATATGATCTGTATCGAAGATATTGCACATGCCTTATCTTTGATCTGCCGCGGAAACGGACAGGTAAAAACTTTTTTTTCAGTAGGTCAGCATTGCATCAACTGTGCCAGAGAAGCCCTTGCGCGAGGATATTCCAGGCGTGTGGCATTTGCCTGCCTTCTGCACGATGCCAGCGAATGTTATTTATCTGATGTGCCAAGACCATTCAAGAAAACCCTCTCAGGATATAAAGAGCAGGAGAAAAATCTGCTGGATCTGATCTATCAGAAATATCTTGGGAGCCCATTAAACGCAAAAGAAGAACAATTATTAAAAGAAATCGATGATGCTATGCTCTGGTTTGACCTTACATACCTGCTAAATGAACCCCAGGAAAGGGAAGCACCGGAAATTCATATTACAATAGATTATACGGTACGGGCTTTCGAGGAAACAGAAAAGGAATACCTGGAATTGTATAGCTTTTTTACCCATTGAAAAAAATAAATATCTCGGGATTTTGGCATGAATATGCCAAAACACCTCGCGGGACAGTGGTGTGTGAACAGTAACATATTTTCAACAAAATTTCACAAAAAAATATAAATACCACTTGTGTTTTTGAATAATATGCA
>NZ_JAJCGT010000064.1:0-9600 GCF_020553185.1 Blautia sp. MSK18_10
GCGGTATCCCGCCTTAATTCAGATGCTCTGGTAACTCAGTTACCGAGTAATTCACGGGCAATTGATATTTTCAAATATGTATGGAAATATATAAAAGTGTCGATATATATCAAGAGATAGTTATTGTTTGAAGTCAAGAAGGTATATTTTGTAGAAGTACTTGGGTTGATAAAATGGCATGAGTAAAAAATAAGGGCATTTTTATTATGCGAAAGGGCTGGTGAGGATGATTGATACTAAACTTGGCAAATTTGGGATTTGGAGTTTATTTATTGTAATTATACTAACATTTGGATTGAGGTTATTCTATTTCGGAACTTTCTTTTTGATAAAAAGAGTTGATCCAACAATTTTTTGTAGACATGCAAGTGATAATATGTATGCAGATGATATTTATTTTTCAGCAGAGGCTGAAGAAACAGGAATTCTTTCTGACTTTAATGAAAAAATTGATGGATTTCAGGAAGTTGTTGATAGTTGTATTATTTCTTCAAATAATTATGAACTTCGATTGTTTTTAGATGAACATATTGAGGAAGTATTAGCGGTTGCAAAAGAGAATAATATTTATATTGATTATTTAAAAAATAAAGGGAGCTCTCTTGAATGTCTTTCAGAATATATACACAATATGGCAAAGTTGGATGATAATATATTGCAAATGGCGATGTATCTTTCGTTTGTTGTGATTTGTATTGTGTCTTTAACGAAATTTAAGTATAGAAAGGGCTTTTATGTTGCATCAGCAATAGTATATCTGATTGCAATGACATCCATTTTTTCAGATGGGTTGACGGATTATATCGTATCAAACATATTTGCTTTTGTTGCTAAAATTAATAAAGAAACCTTTACATATATTGATATGAATATTGTTAAAGAATATTTTTTGGACACACTGAAAGAAAGCATGATGACAGTTGTAATATTTGATACAATTTTTCAATTCAAGCAAAGTGAAAGAAATACTAAAAGGATAAAAGATATTCGGTATGTGTATCAGTCTTTAGATATGCAGATAGCTTATTTGAGTGATATTTATTATTCTTCGGATAAATATATTGCGAGATTAAAAGTACCATCATATTGCATTGAAAAAGAGTGCTATAAGGAAGCAAAAAAATGGGGTAAGGCACTAAAAAGACAGAAAGTAAAAAATTCATATTATGTAAAATATAAGACACGGTATGAAACTAATATATCATTATATGAAAAATTGCAGTGGATAAGAACAAATTGTAATGAAGCATATTCGAGTGGGTATTATGTTAATTATCTACAACAAATTAAAGAGTTGATGATAGAATGCGGATATAATAGTATTTAATATTTTAAGAAGGATAATAAATTGATATAAAGTTAAACAGCGTTAGAGCAGCTATTGTTGCTGATTTCTCAGTTTGTCACTAATCAGATTTGCTCCCATGTCACAGATCTGCCAAGTTTTGTGTCATTGGCATTTTTGTACAATCCGGCAGATTTCCTGCCGGATTATCTGTTTCATTTACAATGTTACATATGAGCTGAGTGCTTCAAGCGCTTTTACGATACTGATGATGTCCACTTTTGACAGCTCTGGATAGTCCTGTTCAAGGCGTTCCCTGTTCCAGAAGCAGTCCGACAGAGACGATATTTCTGTGCCGATCCCCCAGTTGGGAATACACAGATACTTTCCATATGCATGTTTTCCTACCAGCAGATGGAAAGTGCTTCCACGGGCGGTCACCTCAAACTCATTTCTGTTTATATTTAATGGACGGATATGACCGGTCCAGTTTTTTTCATTGCTGTCCGGATCGCTGCACTGGTAATAGGATCCCATATCAGACATCGCCTCCCAGCATTTCGTGTTCAATGATATAACGCACCAGATGTTCATCGATCAGGCGTTTTCCCTGCTGGCTGGCATACATCAGGCTTTTTTCGCAGATGCGGTTGATACGCCGCGGGATCCCGGTAGATTCTTTATAGATATCGTCCAGTGCCCTGTCTGTGAAGATATCCTGCCTTCCCCCGGCATAGACCAGATGTGATAAGATATATTTTTCGGTTTCTGCCCTGTCAAAGTGTGGCAGGACACAGTTGATATCAATACGCTGCCTTACTGCCGCATACCGCTGCAGTCGGAGCTTGTCCCACAGTTCTGTCTGTCCTGCCAGTATGAGCGCCATGGGACTCATGGAATCGAACCTGTAATTCAGGAGAAAACGGAACTCCTCGATCGTTTCCTTTTCCAGGAGATGTGCTTCGTCCAGAATGCAGACAACTTTCTTTTTCTGTACACCCCGGATGATCTCCACTTCTTTCTGGAGCTGGCGTTTTGCATCCCCTCTGTAAAACTTCGATTCGATCCCCAGCTGGTCCAGCATACTTTTATAAAACCAGCGTGGGGTCAGTTTGGAATCAGAGAGATACAGAAAAAGGTACTCATCTTTTGACAGACTCCCGGAAAAGCGTCTCAGGAGTGTGGATTTTCCACATCCGGCATCTGCCGTGATAACTGCAAAGAGCTGACGGTCAGCTGCATAGGCCAGCCTTCACAGGGCTTCCGACATGGCAGGGGATTCATACAGTTCCTGTATCGGGACATCACGGACAAATGGCATACGTTCCATTTCAAAAAAAGATCTATACATGATCCCCACCATCCTTTCTGTAGCTGCCAAACGAGATCGCATCTGCCCGGCGCTGCATGGACTGTGCCTGTTTCTTTTCCAGGGCATCCAGCAGGCGGGAAGATTCCGCTTCTTTTGGCTGCATGGATACAGGGAGGGCCGGGTTCTTATCACAGAAAGCGCCTATCTTAAGAGGACGCGCCGTAAAAGGTTCCATACCGTGGTAAGAGACCGTCAGGATTTCCGGCACCATGGGATCATATGCGATCCCGACGGTGCAGCCGATCAGGGCAGGGCGGGTCTCAAACTTCTTTCCCCTGAAACTGATGCATGCACCTTTGTCCACCAGACGTTCCTCATGGTGCAGGAAGGCTTCCGCAACCACAGAAGCATCCAGAAAAGTAAGCGGTCTGGAATCCCGGTTCCATTCCTGGACCGGGGAGATCCCTCCTTCCGGCACCGACACACCCATACTCTCATAGTATTCCCGGATCCCTGCGTGCGGGGAAGTATGGTAGTATTCTTCCAGATAGTTGCTCCAGTGACGGTTCAGTCCTTCCAGTGTCCGGATGTTGTGCACTTTTACTTCCGCCAGAAATCTATCTACGATCTGATGAAACTTTTCGCACTTACCTTTGATTTCCCGCTCCGGACAGGGGCATGACGGATCGTGATCCCAAGCCTGGACAGGGACCTCAGCTGTCTGGCAATGTACTGTGAACCGTTATCAAAGTAGCAGGCATCAAATTTTCCTGCCTTGAGTATGGCTTTATGGAAAGTATCTTCCACGATGGATTCCTCCTGGTTATCATAAAACCTTGAATGGAGTACGTAACGGGAATGGTCATCAATGGCTGAGGACAGATACGTCTGTACCATTGCACCGTTTTTTCCAATGGGGAGTTTGATCCCATATTTGATGTCCCCCTGTATCAGCATCATCCGGTGTGGTTTACAGAAACGTTTGGATGAACTGTTCCGGGCATCCCGGTACATCTGCATCTGTTTCTGTCCGAATCCGGCATTATAGAGATGCCTCTGCATGGTGGAGCGTTTCAGTGTCCCCGCAGGTGCCCAGCCTTCCAGTTCCAGGATGTAAATGATCTGGTTTACAGACCGTGTCGGCACTTCCCTTTTCAGCTGGACTGCCTGTTCCAGGATCTCCTTAAAGTTATCCGGCAGCTTTGCGGAATGCTGTTTCGGACGCTCTGCCGGTTTCAGTCCGGAAAATCCCTCTTTTTTGAAAGCAGCTTCATAACGGTACAGGCTCCGCAGGGAGATCCCGTTCCTGGATGCGATGTCCTCCCTCATCTGGAGACGTTTTGCCGGATCAAGGGAGCCTTCCAGTAATGGTGCGATCAGCGTGTAGCGTTCCAGGGCTTTCCCGTTGCGCCATTTGTTATCTTTGCTTGTATTCATAGTAATAATTCCTCCTTTGAGAGGAACTTACCATATCTTTACGGATGACAGCAAAACAAAGCCGGTGCATAAGGAAAATGTATTACGGGACAAGAAAACCACCGGAATCATAGATGAACCTCAGTATTGTTTCCAGCCAGTTATACAGGGAACTGCGGAGCATTTCAAGCAGCGGCACGCCGGACATCAGCAGTTCCTCACTGAATCCCGGCAGACGGTGGCTGACAGACCTTAAATAGCCATCTATCCTTAACGTATTCTTCATCAGCCAGTGATGCCAGCGGTGCATGGTCATCTCACATGGATAATCCGCAGAATCTTCATCATATGGGGTAACCTGCCCATCCAGGACACAGGATATGACTTCAGCAGTGTAATGTTTGTATGGGACCAGAAAATCTGGCAGTTCCCGGTGGAGGATTCCACATTTCGTGCATTTCATCCGGCGGATGATACAGACATGACGTTCATGCCCTTCCTGTAGCAGGATCCTTTTGCAGGAATCCCTGTAGGAGAGTTCTTCCATACAGACTGGACAGTAGGATATGGCACTGCTTTTAATTAAAAATATCGTCTTCCTCATTGTACGAAACGGAATAATCTGATATAATAATCATGGTTTCAAAACCATGATCCCAGAGTATACGTCTTGTCAGGAGGATGCTCTGGGATCCCTTTCTTTACTGTATTAATGACAGTATACAGGGTAACTCAGAGACAGGCAACAAAGTCTTTGTATTGCCATCTAAAGTTGCCATCAACACAGCTATGAGCAAAAAAACTTATAGCTGCTCTTTTTTCTTTTGGACATGATGTCCAGAAGCGGGAAGGAGAGATATATAGATGGAATCAATGAGAGATATTAACAGGGTAATGGAGCGTGAGATAGCGAAGGGGAGCTGCCCTTTGAAGCTGGATCATATTGAATTTGGAGATTATTTGTATCAGGAGATAACATCAAAAGAGAAATTGCTGGAGGTGTTATCGTATTTGTTGCGGATAGGTGATTTCAAGCAGTATGCCGGAAAGACTATCCTAAATAATGTTTATATGGACCTGCGAGGAAAAAAGCCAGTATTCAAGCGAACAAAGACAGCCGTAGAGAGAAATAATATATTTGCAACAATAAGAAGGTATGCAAAGAAGCTAAAGCCGCAGTACAATGGAGATGTATATCTGGAAACGGTCAGATGTTATTTTGATATATCGCAAGAAAATCTGGAGAAATGCCGATATACATATCAAGGAAATGAAACATGCGCCTTTTTGATGTCAGATAAGTATATCATGGCATTGTATACGCATTGTCTAGTGGCGAGAAAAGAAGCTGCCATACAGGGGATGCAGATTGAAGGCTTTACGGAAAAAGAGTATGGAATGGTAAGGCTGGAGAAGGTGGGGGATGTTTTGTTTCAGGCGTTGATATTAGATAATGTTTCTTGTCAAGAAAAATATATGTATGCTGAATTTATTAGCATTTATTGTGTTGAAGGTGGGTAACGAATGAAATTATTTATTATTGGAAATGGGTTTGATAAAGGGCATGGATTAAATACATCGTACTGGGATTTCAGAACTTATTTGAAAAATATGTATCCGGAATTTTTGTATGCGTTTGAAAGCCATTATTATATATATCCAGCAAATTACGAGGAGGCTCAAAAAAACCTTTTGTGGAATGAATTAGAGAAGAATTTAGCGAACATTGATGAAGACGTTATTATAGATGATGCTTTGCAAATGGATATAGCTTTGGAAAGTGGAGATGTTGGCATAGAAGATACTTTATACGAATACTTTACGGAAGAATATAAGTATATAGAACGGTTGGCTAAATACCTTAAACAATGGGTTAGAACAATCAGAATACGAGATGTGAAACCTAAAACATCATTGATTAATAATTTTCAAGAAGCATTATATATTACATTTAATTATACGGCTGTATTAGAACGAGTGTATGGAATAAGTGAAGGAAGAATAATACACATTCATGGTTCATTACGAGACCATGAATGTGATCCGGTGTTAGGACACGGAAATATTGAAAGAATTGAGCAGATAGATGAAAGACTTGAAGAAGCAGGACGTATGTATGATGAAAAAGAAATAAGTATATGTAAAGTGATAAGAGACTATTATGAGAGCACATATAAGGATGTCAACCGTTATGTATATAAACTATCGAGGGTTAGTAACAAGAATATAGATGAAATATATGTTATTGGTCATTCGGTTGCAGAAGTAGATTTGCCATATTTCAGATATATAGAGAATTGCACACATCGTCAATCTAATTGGATTGTATATTTTTTTAACAAAGAAGAAAAAGATAGAACATATAAAAACTTGATGGATTCTGGTATTCAGAAAAGTAGAATTCAAATGAAAGAAGCTAGTGAATTTTACAATTTGTAGTTTGAAACAGTAATTTGTTGAAAATTCAATGCAAACGTTGAATGTTGTATCAAGAATTAGACTATGAGAGTTTTAAGAAGAGGTAATGATTATGAGCGATACAGTAAAAAAGCAACATTACATTTGGAGAGAATATCTCACAAGATGGACAGATAGTGGTGATCGATTTAATGGGAAATTATTTGTTTTGCGAAAATTGATTCGAGGCAAACAAGAGCGTATAGAATTTTGCAAGCTCCAAAACATTGGGTTTGAGAAGTATTATTATGATGTGACCGGATTTCAGGAAAAAGATAAAATAATCTTGGAGCAATTTCTAGCACATATGCAGGAAAAGGAGCTTGTTAAAATTGGAATCGAGCCTAAGATATTTTCAGAAGCTGCGGAGCAAAGAGACTTTATTGAAAAGCGAATAATGTGTCCATATGAAAATATAGATAACAAGTGGAATTTTCTTGATAAGCTATCTAATGGGGATTTTTCTTTTTACAGGGAAAGTAAGAGGCAAATAGTGTTGGATAAACTTCAGAAATGCATGGTGGATAGTATATTGTTTCAAGAAAATCAGCTGTCCAATGAAGAAATTATAAATATGGTAAGTGAGTTTTTTCAAGAAGATTCTGAGGAAGATGATTTAAAGTATGAGTTTCATAGGTTTTTTTGTATGCAATATTTTCGTTCGCCGAGAATTCGAAATGATACTGTAGCTAATATTGAAGAACTTAAAAAGGAAAGAGAGGAATTAAAGGATTTAGATACTAATTTTTATGTAAATATGGTAGCCACGTATTTTGCTGAACGAATGGCATTGAATATAACACAGAATTTTAGTACTAGTATTCTGCTTTTTGAAAATAAAACTGATGTTCCGTTTGTCACGGGTGATACACCAATAATAAACTTGACGGGAACTGAAATGGATAAAATGACTATATTCCATTATCCGATTTCTCCAAGAATTGCAATTCAGCTGATAGTAACACATAAATTAAGTGAAATGGCAGAGGTAAATCATAATATACATATACCATTGAATCAAGAATTTGTTTCTATTGTAAAAAATTGCAATCAGAAGCTAGCTGATAATTGCGTTAATGAGATTTATTCGAATGATGATAATTGTCTGAAAAAAATAAGAATACAATAGAAAATAATTTTATAGATAATATATATAACAGCGTCAGGGCAGTTATAAGTCGAGAGATTTGTAGCTGTCCTTTTTTTATTGCTTTTGGACACGATGTCCAGAAGCGGAAAGGAGAATTATGAGGTATTTATTACATCGGCTGTATGTTCCGCCTTAGCGGAGCATACACACAGGAAGATGCAGATCGGAGGTACTTATGCAAGAGGAAGTAACACAGAAAACAATCGCTCTTGTAATTAAGACCGCTAAACTGGATAGTGTATAGAATACCTCCTGATTTTTAAAGAGATTGTACCAGAATAAAAATCGAAAAAACAGATACGGATGATTACATACTTACGCTGAATGGGAAAGCCGTCTGACCGAGATCGCCAAGGGGCAGGCTGACCCGGACGAGTTTATGGCAGGTATTGAGGCCATGACGCGGGAGCTAGTGAAAACCTATTCCTGCATCAGCGAGGATAAACAGAAATTGTTTCAGGCCGAGCGCGTGGCAATTGGGACGTGTCCCCGCTGCGGCGAGGCCGTCTACGAGGGCAGGAAAAATTACTACTGTGGAAACCGGGCCTGTCAATTTGTCATGTGGAAGAATGACCGATTTTTTGAGGAACGCAGGAAAGTGTTCACCCCGAAGATCGCCGCCGCACTGCTCAAAGACGGAAAAGCAAAGGTAAAGGGCCTCTATTCTATGAAAACCGGCAAAACCTATGACGGGACGGTGCTTTTGGCCGATACCGGCGGAAAATACGTCAATTACCGCGTGGAACACAGAAGCTAAGACACTAACAAGGCAAGCATAGGGGGGCGAATGCACTCCCTATGTGCTTTTTATATCAACTCAAGGAACATCTGTATTCCCAAATGCGATAATTTCTGTTATAATATGCCAAAAGAAACCGAGGTGAAAGTTATGCAAGAAATGACGCATCAACACACTCGCGAATTGGATATTTACTATAATGAACACAGAAAAGCTTGTACCAATTGTGGAAAGCAGTTCCAAGATGGCATGACGGCACACTTAGGTTATCTTGCAGATAAAGCTCCAGTGGTACTTTGTGATGACTGTTCCCAGCTACTTTCTGAAACCGTTGTTCGCTATTACTGGATGAAACCAAAATATGAGGAGGTTTTGCCAACAGCCAAACTCTGGCGATATATGGACTTAAGCAAGTTCATTTCTTTGATTGGAAAGAAAAAGCTATATTTTCCATCATTAGAATCGTTTGAGGATATATTTGAAGGAGCAAAGGGAATTGCAGAGAGAAAAGAAAAATGGGATAATTTTTATCTTGATTTTTTCAAGCAGGCGATACAAACTGCTCCGGGTATGAATCCAAAAGACTTAACCGACCAATACATAGAAGAAAATGCTGTGCGACTACTATCTGAAATGGAAACTGGAGGTAAGTTTGAAAGGAAAAACACATTTGTAAGCTGCTGGCATTGTGATCAATATGAATCCGAGGCTATGTGGAAGCTATACTCTACAAATGTAAAAAATGCGCTTGTAATTCAAACAACTTGCCAGCAGCTATATGAAGCACTTGGAAAAGACCCGTCCATACAAATAGGAAAAGTACAGTATATTGATTTTACAAAACGCTTCTCTGCTGTAAATGGAGCGTATTGGTACAAGCGAAAATCATTTGAATATGAACAAGAGGTGAGAGCTGTCGTAAAAGTGCAAAAAGCTAATAGTAGCGGCATCGAAAAGGATATAGATATTGAAAAATTGATTGTAGCAATCTATATTTCGTCGTATGCGCCTAAGTGGTTTGAGGATGTAGTATATGATGTCGTAAAAAAATATGGCTTGAACAAACCAATCTTTCACTCGGAAATGGCAGTAACACCATTTTACTAACATGTTTGTGTTGTGACTTTTTGCACCTACTTAATATTTGATTTAGCAGGAAATCTTTGAAAGGTTTCCTGCTTTTCTTGTGTGCCGAGCATGGCACTAATCTTACTGGTGAAAGTCCAGTCACGGGTATTTAC
>NZ_JAJCGT010000065.1:0-9424 GCF_020553185.1 Blautia sp. MSK18_10
AGAGCACACGGTTCATACCCGTGGTGTCGAGGGTTCGAATCCCCCTCTCGCTACTACACGAAAGATGAGTCTGTAAATCGAGTGAAAGGTTTACAGGCTTTTTTATGTTGCCGGCATATTCATACAAAAATATACAAAATTTCTTTTTACTATTGCCATAATCCCCAAAATCCTTTATAATGCAAAAAGGTGAAAGCAAAAGTTCATTGTAATGACAGTAGTATGAAATGATAACAGGGTAGTTATTCAAAAAAAGGATAACTGCCTTGTTTTTGATTATAGGAAAAATCGCTATTGTAAAACCTTTTGCCGAATCACATCAACATTCACGAAAGAGAGGGAAAGGAATGGAGAAACAAGAGAAAAACACAGTAACACCCTACGACCTTGATGGAAGGCCGCCACTGAAGCTGGCGATTCCTCTTGGTTTGCAGCATGTGCTGGCTATGTTCGTAGGTAATCTTACACCGCTTCTGATCATCACAGCAGCCTGTGGAATCGAAGCCGGCGGAGAACTGCAGGTAGCACTTCTGCAGAATGCCATGCTGATTGCAGGTATTGTAACATTGGTTCAGGTATTTACCATAGGACCTGTGGGTGGTAAACTCCCCATCGTTATGGGAACCAGTTCCGGTTTTATTGGCGTATGCCAGAGTGTTGCAGGAGTCATGGGTAATGGAGTGGTTGCGTATGGTGCAATTATGGCGGCATCCTTTATCGGCGGTCTTTTTGAAACTGTACTGGGAAGCTTCCTGAAACCATTGAGAAAATTTTTTCCGTCAGTTGTAACAGGAACCGTTGTATTATCAATCGGTCTTTCACTGATCGCTGTTGGTATCAGTTCTTTTGGAGGCGGAAGTTCCGCTAAGGACTACGGTTCTCTGGAGAATCTGTTTGTAGGCTTTGTAGTTCTGGTTGTAATTGTCGTATTAAAACATGGAACAAAAGGATTTACAAGCTTTGCATCAATTCTGATCGGTATTATCGTTGGATATGTGCTGGTAAGTATTATGGCAGCAGTTCTTCCTACCACATTTACCTATGTGGATGATGCAGGTGCAACAGTAGAAGCTACCAAATCCTGGGTTCTTAACTGGGATAAAGTAGCAAGCGCATCCTGGTTTGCAGTGCCGAAGATCATGCCTGTCAAATGGGTATTTGATGCAAGGGCAATCGTTCCGATCTGCATTATGTTTATTGTAACAGCTGTAGAGACTGTAGGTGATATTTCCGGTATCACAGAGGGCGGTCTTGGAAGAGAAGCTACAGACAAAGAACTTTCCGGCGGCGTTATGTGCGATGGTCTTGGATCTTCACTGGCAGCAGTATTTGGCGTACTTCCGAATACTTCTTTTAGCCAGAACGTAGGTCTGGTTGCAATGAACAAGGTTGTAAACCGTTTTTCAATTGCAACAGGCGGTATTTTCCTTATCGCATGTGGTCTGTTTCCGAAGCTTGCAGCACTGATCTCCATCATGCCTCAGAGCGTACTGGGCGGTGCGGCAGTTATGATGTTCTCATCTATTGTTGTCAGCGGTATCCAGCTTATCACAAAATGGCCGGTAACTCCGAGAAACGTAACAATTGTCTCCGTTGCACTTGGTCTTGGCTATGGACTGGGGGCAAACTCAGCAGTCCTTGCACATATGCCGCAGGCAATCACATTGATCTTCGGCGGTTCAGGAATCGTACCTGCAGCACTGTTTGCTATCATTCTGAATATCGTGCTTCCACCGGATGAGAAATCCGAAGTTGAGATTGCAGAAGAGATTCTTGACATGAAGAGAAAAGAGACACAGAAGAAATAGCGGCACACTGGGAGTGTTCGAAAGTGAATAAGTAAAACAATAAAAAGCGTGAAACCGGGAATATCTGGTTTTGCGCTTTTATTCAGATTATAGTGAATGATTATCTGGTGCAGATGTATGTGGCGAAAACAGACTGCAGATGTCTGGAATGAATTTTGGCTACGTTACTGAGAACGGAGTGAACAACAACGTAATGATAAAAATATGTTATTGAAAATGAAATTCAGGGTTGACAAATATAGCTTCCGGTGGTAAATTAAACGTAAATTTAACAGATTAAACCGATGAAGCGGAAGTCAAAGCAGTCATGCGCGCACAGAGAATCCGGGAAGGTGAGAGCCGGGTGGAAATGCAGTCTGCCAAATGGGCCGCTGAGGGCACAGTGAAAGGTTGAAGATTACAGAGCAGACTAAGTATCCTGTGACGTGAGGCATACGTCAGTTGCCGGGAATATGAAGGTATTTCGCAAAGAGTACGGTTCAAACCGTAAATCAAGGTGGCACCGCGGGTGAAGTATATACGCTCGTCCTTGACAGAAACGATAATTCTGTCAAGGGCGGGCTTTTTTATGTTCCTGGCAGAAACTGAATTAATCACAGGAGGTGTTTCCATGTATCCAACATTAGAAACCATCAGGCAGCTTGCACAGACAAAAGAATATCGTCGTATTCCTCTGTGCAGAGAACTTTATGCAGACAGATATACACCGGTAGAGGTAATGCGCATTTTGCGAAAAGCCAGCCGCCATTGTTACCTGCTGGAAAGTGCCAGCCAGACAGAAGTGTGGGGCAGGTATTCTTTTCTGGGGTATGAACCGTCCATGGAGATTACCTGTACAGACGGAACATTGAAGATCCGGACAACCGATGCTGAGGGAAAAACAGAGGAAACCGTAAGGCAGGTCACACATCCCGGTGATACTCTCAGAGAAATCATCCGGAAATATAAAACTCCGGTAATGGAAAAGATGCCTCCTTTTACAGGCGGTCTGGTAGGATATTTCTCCTACGATTATATCAAATACAGTGAACCAAAGCTGAAACTGGAGGACAAGGAACAGCAGGATTTCAGGGACATGGATTTAATGCTTTTTGATCAGGTGATCGTATTTGACCATTTCAGACAGAAAGTACTTCTGATCACAGGTGTGATGGCAGATGATCTGGAAGCCTCCTACGAGAAAGCAGTAAAGAAATTGGAGGAAATGGCGCAGCTGATTCGAAACGGGGAGCATATGGAATTTGAACCGCTGAGACTTCAGTCAGAAATACAGCCGAAATTTCCGAAAGAAAAATATGCAGAGATGGTGGAGAAAGCCAAACATTACATCAGAGAAGGTGATATTTTCCAGGTAGTACTTTCCAATCCCATGCGTGCGAAAGCAACAGGAAGCCTGTTTGATACTTACCGGGTTCTTCGGGCATCTAATCCTTCTCCTTATATGTTTTATTTCTCCAGTGATGACATTGAACTGGCAGGTGCTTCCCCGGAAACCCTTGCGAAGCTGGAAAATGGTACCTTAAGTACCTTCCCTCTGGCAGGAACCAGACCAAGAGGAAAGACAAGAGAAGAGGATAAAGCCCTTGAAGAGGGACTTCTGAAAGATGAGAAAGAACTGGCAGAACACAACATGCTGGTAGACCTGGGAAGAAACGATATTGGAAAGATCAGCAAGATCGGAACTGTAAAAGTAGAAAAGTATCTCTGCGTAGAACGTTTTTCCCATGTAATGCATCTGGGCTCCACAGTAACAGGAATCATCCGGGATGATAAAGACGCTGTGGATGCAGTAGACGCAATCCTTCCGGCAGGAACCCTTTCCGGAGCACCCAAATTCAGAGCCTGCCAGATCATCGAGGAACTGGAACAGAGCAAACGAGGCATTTACGGAGGCGCCATCGGATATCTGGATTTTGCAGGAAACCTGGATACCTGTATTGCCATCCGCCTGGTTTACAAGAAAAACGGAGAAATCTGTATCCGTTCAGGTGCCGGAATCGTGGCAGACAGTGTACCGGAAAAGGAATTCCAGGAATGCTGCAACAAGGCAAGAGCTGTGGTACAGGCAATTGAACAGGCACAGGAGGGATTAGAATGATATTACTGATCGATAATTATGACAGCTTTTCCTATAACTTATATCAGCTCATCGGTGCAGTGGAACCGGACATTAAAGTAGTGAGAAACGATGAGTGTACACTGGAAGAAATCGCGGAGATGAAGCCGGAAGCCATCATTTTATCCCCTGGTCCGGGAAGGCCGGAGGATGCAGGTATCTGTATTCCGGTGATTAAAGAATTTGCAGGAAAAATCCCCATCCTGGGTGTGTGCCTGGGACATCAGTCCATCTGCGAAGCTTTTGGAGGAACAGTTTCCTATGCAAAAGAACTGATGCATGGAAAGAAAAAGCTGATGTATAAAACAGGAGAAAGCCGGCTTTTTAAGGACCTGCCGGATACCTTTGCAGCAGCCAGATATCATTCCCTGGCAGCGTTAAAGGATACCCTGCCTGCAGAACTTAAGGTAACAGCAGAGTCAGAGGACGGAGAGGTCATGGCAGTGGAACATACAAAATATCCTGTGTTTGGAGTACAATTTCATCCTGAATCTGTAATGACACCGGACGGCAGAGTGATGATAGAGAACTTTATGGAGGTAGTGAGAAATGATTAAGGAAGCCATTATTAAATTATCAAAGAAACAGGATTTAGCTTATGCGGAAGCAGAAGCTGTAATGGACGAGATTATGAGCGGTCAGGCAACACCTGTACAGATGTCTGCTTATCTTACTGCATTAGCTTTAAAAGGAGAGACAATTGATGAGATCACAGCTTCCGCAGCAGGTATGAGAGCTCACTGTATCAAACTTCTCCACAACCTGGATGTGCTTGAAATCGTGGGTACCGGCGGAGACGGTTCCAATTCCTTCAATATTTCCACTACTTCTTCTCTGGTGATCGCAGCAGGCGGTGTTCCGGTTGCAAAACATGGAAACAGGGCAGCATCCTCCAAATCCGGTGCAGCAGATGTTCTGGAAGCACTGGGAGTGAAGATTACACTGACGCCGGAACGCAGTGCAGAGATCCTGAAAAAGATCAACATCTGCTTCCTGTTTGCGCAGAATTATCATATTGCAATGAAATATGTGGCACCGATTCGTAAAGAGCTAGGAATCCGTACTGTATTTAACATTCTTGGACCGTTAAGTAATCCGGCAGGTGCAAACATGGAACTGATGGGAGTTTACGATCAGTCACTGGTGGAGCCACTGGCACAGGTTATGGCAAATCTGGGCGTTAACAGAGGAATGGTTGTCTATGGACAGGACAGTCTGGATGAGATTTCCATGTGCGCACCTACTTCTGTATGTGAGATCAGGGATGGCAAATTTACTTCCTATGAGATCACACCGGAACAGTTTGGATATGAGAGATGTGAGAAGGGTGCCCTGACAGGTGGTACACCTGCAGAAAACGCAGAGATCACAAAAGCAATCCTGAAAGGTGAGGAAAAAGGTCCGAAGCGTCAGGCGGTATGTTTAAATGCAGGTGCAGCACTCTATATCGCAGGAAAAGCCGCTTCCATAGAAGAAGGAGTGAAGCTGGCAGAATCCCTCATCGACAGCGGTGCAGCACTGAAAAAACTGGAAGAATTTGTAGAAGAGACAAATAAATAAAAAGCAACCCCCAATTACTAATGTAAAGGAAATCTGTAACTGTCCGGTAATCTGCTGACTGTGGATATACAGAACAGTTACAGAAAAATCATAGAGATTATGAAGAATATATTAGAAGAAATAGCAGCCAGAACAAGAGAAAGAATTGCAAAAGAAAAATCCTGTATTTCTGTTTCGGAGCTGGAGAACCGGATTCAGGAAGTAAATAAAAATGCAGGGCAGAAAATCACATTTCTCCAGGCATTACAAAAAGACGGTATGTCCTATATCTGCGAGGTAAAGAAAGCCTCCCCCTCAAAGGGACTGATTGCACCGGATTTTCCATATCTGGCAATTGCAAAGGAATATGAACAGGCAGGTGCAAGTGCAATCTCCTGTCTCACAGAACCTTTTTATTTCCAGGGAGCAGACCAGTATCTGAGAGAAATCTCAGCCGCTGTACAGATACCTGTACTCCGCAAGGATTTTACAGTAGATGAGTATATGATCTATCAGGCGAAATCCCTTGGTGCTTCCGCGGTATTGCTTATCTGCGCCATCCTGGATGACGGAGAATTAAGAGCATACAGACAGCTTGCAAAAGAGCTGGGACTGGATGCACTGGTAGAAGCACACGATGAGTACGAAGTGGACAGAGCCTTAAATCTCGGGGCAGAGATCGTGGGAGTCAATAACCGGGATCTGAGAACTTTTCAGGTAGATATGAACAACAGCATTCGCCTGAGAAAAATGGCACCGGACAATGTGGTTTTTGTTTCCGAGAGCGGAATCCGCACCCCGGAGGATATCCGGCTTCTTTATGAGAATAAAGTGGATGCGGTACTGATCGGGGAAACACTGATGCGAAGTCCGGACAAGAAAGCAGCGCTGGAAAGCCTGAATAGCAGCCCGTTACGCTGAAAGATCGAATGTTATCTGAGAGGATAGAATATGACCAGAGAACAACAGCAAAGAACCAAAATCAAAATCTGTGGTCTGAAACGCCCGGAAGACATTACCTATGTAAATGAAGCAAAACCTGCTTACTGCGGATTTATCATAGAATTTCCGAAGAGCAGCAGAAATGTTACAGGTGCATTGGTGAGAGAACTTACTGCAAAACTTAATCCGGACATTATCCCTGTAGGTGTTTTTGTAAATGCAGCACCTGAGCGTGTGGAGGAACTGCTTCTTGACGGAACTATCCATATTGCACAGCTTCATGGACAGGAAGATGAGGCATATATACGGAGAATCCAAAAGAATACAGGTCATCAGGTTATAAAGGCCTTTTCCGTAAAAACAGCTCAGGATATTGAAAAAGCCCTGAAAAGTCCGGCAGATTATATACTGCTTGATCAGGGTGGTGGTGGAACCGGACAGACCTTTGACTGGTCACTGATCCCGGAGATAGACAGACCGTTTTTCCTGGCAGGAGGACTGGGTGCAGATAATCTGGAAACAGCCGTCCGGACCATTTATCCCTATGCAGTAGATCTGAGCAGCAGTGTGGAGACGGATGGAATGAAAGACAGAGATAAGATTTTGAAGGCAGTTCAACTGGTGCATATGAAATAAGATAACCGAATCAAGTAAGTCACCTGCTTCAATTGCGAAAAGCAATAAGCAGTGGGTGGGGACTTGCTTGTATCAGGAGGAGTGCAAGCTCCTTCTGATAAACTGCGGAGCAGTTATTCGGTTATGAGCAAGTAGCGAAGCGGATTGCGAATATCCGCTTGACTAATTCAGAAAGAACATAGAATACTCTGACCGACCATCTGACAGGCCAGGGATTACATACATAAAAGGAGGACATATACAGATGTCAAAAGGAAGATTCGGCATCCATGGAGGACAGTACATTCCGGAAACACTGATGAATGCTGTCATCGAACTGGAAGAAGCCTACAACCACTATAAAGATGACCCGGAGTTTAACGCAGAGCTTACAGAGCTTCTGAACGAATATGCAGGAAGACCATCCCGTCTCTACTTTGCATCCCACATGACAGAAGATCTGGGTGGAGCAAAAGTATACTTAAAGAGAGAAGACTTAAACCATACAGGTGCTCACAAAATCAACAATGTACTTGGTCAGGTACTTCTTGCAAAAAAAATGGGCAAGACCCGTGTCATTGCAGAAACAGGCGCAGGTCAGCATGGTGTGGCAACAGCAACAGCAGCAGCTCTTATGGGTATGGAATGTGAAATCTTCATGGGAAAAGAAGACACAGAACGTCAGGCATTAAATGTATACAGAATGCGTCTTCTGGGTGCAAAGGTCAATGCAGTTACTTCCGGTACTGCAACACTGAAGGATGCTGTTTCCGAGACAATGAGAGAGTGGACAAACCGTATTTCCGATACACATTATGTACTTGGTTCTGTAATGGGACCTCATCCGTTCCCTACAATTGTTCGCGATTTTCAGGCAGTGATCTCCAAAGAAATCAAAGAGCAGATCCTTGAAAAAGAGGGCAGACTTCCGGATGCAGTTCTTGCATGTGTAGGTGGCGGATCCAATGCGATCGGAACATTCTACAATTTTATCAATGACAAAGATGTCCGTCTGATCGGATGTGAGGCAGCAGGACGTGGCGTAAATACGGCAGAGACAGCAGCTACCATTGCAACCGGCAAACTGGGAATCTTCCATGGAATGAAATCTTATTTCTGCCAGGATGAATATGGTCAGATCGCACCTGTATATTCCATTTCCGCAGGTCTGGATTATCCGGGAATCGGACCGGAACATGCGCATCTCTATGATACAGGACGTGCAGAATATGTACCTGTCACAGACGAAGAAGCAGTAGAGGCATTTGAATATCTCTCCAGAACAGAGGGAATCATTCCTGCTATTGAGAGTGCTCATGCAGTAGCTTACGCAAAGAAAATTGTTCCGCAGATGAGAAAAGACCAGATCGTGGTCATTACAATTTCCGGACGTGGAGATAAGGACTGCGCAGCAATCGCGCGTTACAGAGGGGAGGATATCCATGAATAAGAGAATTACAGAAGCATTTGAAAAAGGAAAGGCATTTATCCCGTTTATTACCTGTGGAGATCCGTCTCTGGAAGTGACAGAGCAGCTTGTCTATGCAATGGAGGAAGCTGGTGCAGACCTGATCGAGCTTGGAATCCCGTTTTCTGATCCTACAGCAGAGGGACCTGTGATCCAGGGAGCAAATGTGAGAGCACTTTCAGGTGGTGTGACTACAGATAAGGTATTTGATATGGTAGTAAAGATCAGAAAGAACAGTTCTGTTCCTATGGTGTTTATGACATATGCAAACGTGGTATTTTCTTACGGAACGGAGCGGTTTATTAAAACAGCTGCAGAAATCGGAATGGATGGTTTGATTCTGCCGGATGTGCCATTTGAGGAAAAAGAAGAGTTTGACAGTGTATGTAAGAAATACGGTATTGATCTGATCTCTCTGATCGCGCCGACTTCTCATGAGAGGGTCGCACAGATTGCGAAGGATGCGGAAGGGTTTGTGTATTGTGTTTCTTCTCTTGGTGTTACAGGAACAAGAACTAATATTACTACGGATATCGGAGCTATGGTGAAGTTAGTGAAGGCTGTGAAGGATATTCCATGTGCTGTGGGATTTGGTATTTCTACGCCGGAGCAGGCAAAGAAGATGGCAGCACAGTCGGACGGAGCAATTGTAGGATCTGCAATTGTGAAGTTGTGTGCAGAACATGGTGCGGACTGTGTACCGTATGTGAAAGAGTATGTGAAGTCTATGAAAGATGCTGTAATGGAAGCTTAGGAGTTGAAGAGGGACGCGCAGAAACATATTTCATTTCGTGTGCGGTTTCGAAGCCTAAGAACTTCTAAGCTGCTAAAAATATGCTAAAAACATAAGAAAAATGACCCAAACTCGCCGCATGCTGCGGTGGTATGCTCCCCGTCAAGAGGACAATAAAAAATAATAAATTTTTGTATCGTCAG